>JAKSBM010000668.1 GCA_022361135.1 Desulfobacterales bacterium
ATCCTTGCTGGAGGGGGTAATATGACAAAAGAATTCGAACCGGTCATCCTGTCATTCTGCTGTAATTACTGAGGGTATTCAGCCGCGGACCTGGCAGGTTCCATGAGACTGAAGATCCCGACAAGCTTTAGAATCGTTCGCCTTCCCTGCACCGGGAAAATCGATGTCATCCACATCATGCGGGCCTTTGAAAAAGGGGCCGACGGCGTCTATGTGGTGGGGTGCATGGAGGGGGACTGCCATTTTAACCAGGGCAATTTCCAGGCCCGGAAACGGGTGGAGCAGGCCGCCCTTCTCCTGGACAAGGTGGGCATCGGTGGAGACCGGGTGCGCATGTATAACCTGTCCTCGGGTGAAGGACCACTTTTTGCCCAGTATTCCACGGAAATGGTGGCCCATATCAAGGAATTGGGGCCCAACCCCATTAAGAAAATCAAGCAGCAAAAGGCCAATGCAGCCTGAGATAATCCAATAACCGCTGATATGAGGTAGAGAATGATTATTGCAGAGAAGAAACCCATTGAGGAGATCATCGAGGATGTCAAAGCCTTTGACCGCATTCTGATACTCGGTTGCAACGAGTGTGTCACCGTGTGTGAGGCCGGCGGAAAAAAGGAAGTGGAAGTATTGGCATCTGCTTTGAGAATGTATTTCATGACCCAGGGCAAGGACAAGACCATTGGGGAACGCACCCTGGAACGCCAGTGCGACCACGAGTACCTGGAAGAACTGCGGGCGGACATCGATCAGTATGATGCCGTCCTTTCCCTGGCCTGCGGGGTCGGGGTCCAGTTCACCGCGGAAAAATACCTGGAAACCCCGTTGATTCCTGGGGTGAACACGGTCTGTCTGGGTGCCAATGAAGACCGGGGGCAATGGGGCGAACGTTGCCAGGCATGCGGATCCTGTGTTCTGGCCCGCACCGGCGGCATCTGTCCCGTTTCCCGCTGCGCCAAACGGGTATTGAACGGCCCCTGTGGCGGTTCGGCCAGCGGCAAGTGTGAACTGGGTCCGGACATCGATTGTGCCTGGCAGCTCATCGTGGATCGGCTTAAGGCATTGGATAAGTTGGAGGAGTATGAAACCGTCGCCCCCATTAAAGACTGGTCCACCGACCGGGCCGGCGGCCCCAGAACCGTAACCAGGGAGGATGTGAAGATATGAGCGAGGTCATTAGTGGAAGTAAGCTGGAAAGGGTACTCAAGGCCGGACACCTGGGCGTTACCTCGGAATGCGGACCGCCGCGGGGCTCCGTGGCCGACGAGGTCAAGGAAAAGGGGATGATGATTAAGGACCATGTGGACGCGGTGAACGTCACGGACAACCAGACCGCCATGACCCGCATGTCTTCCCTGGCAGCCTGTGTCCATCTCAAGCTCATGGGGGTTGAGCCCGTCCTCCAGATGGTGACCCGGGACAGAAACCGGGTGGCCCTGCAGTCGGACATCCTGGGGGCGGCCTCCTTCGGCATCAATAATATCCTCTGTCTCTCCGGGGACCACCAGAGCTTTGGCGACTGCGCCCAGGGCCAGAATGTCCACGATCTGGACTCCATGCAATTGGTCCAGACCGTTCGTCACATGCGGGACGAGGGGAAATTCCTGGGCGGCGACGACATCAAGGGACCGCCGAAACTCTTTGTGGGTGCTGCGGCCAATCCCTTTGCCG
>JAKSBM010000188.1 GCA_022361135.1 Desulfobacterales bacterium
AGGGTGTAGGCATCCTGGACCCGGGAGCAATCCTTGTGGGAGGAGATGATTTCGGACTCGGCGGTCATTTTCAGCATGTTCTGGGCCGCCAGGATCTGGCCGTTGTGGGGACGGGCCATGTGGATCCGGGAATCAAAGGCCGTCCGGGTACCCATGAGGGTTTCCAGACTCATGGCCGCAGCAATGTCGGCATGCTTGCACAGGGTCAGGGCATCGTGGAGTCCCAGGCAGCCCAGGGCGATCATGAACTGGGTCCCGTTGATCAGGGCCAGGCCTTCGCAGGCTTCCAGGGCCAGGGGTTCGATGTCGAACATCTTCAAGGCTTTGCCGCCGGACATGCGCACGCCGTCCACAAAGGCTTCGCCTTCACCCAAAAGAACCAGGGACAGATGGGCCATGGGAACCAGGTCTCCACTGGCGCCAACGGAGCCCTTTTCGGGAACAAAGGGGATGATGCCCGCATTGAGGATGTTGGCCAGCTTTTCAATGGTTTCCAGGCGCAGGCCGGAGTTGCCCCGGGAAAAGTCGTTGATGCGCAATGCCATCATGGCCCGGACCACGTCGGCTTCCATGGCCGCGCCCATACCTGCGGCATGGGAGCGCAGGATGTTGGTCTGCAGGGTCTTGGTATCTTCGTAGGAGATGCTCACATCGGACAGGGCACCGAATCCGGTGGTGACACCGTAGATTTTTTCGCCTTTTTTCACCCATTGGTCAACCAGGGTTCTGGCCTGGGTGATCCGGGATTTTGCCCCTTCAGAAATGGCGACCTTTTTCCCGTTTCTGGCAATGTCCACCAGCTCCTGAAGTTTGAAATTTTCTCCGTCCAGTATGATTGTGTTGTCCATGAGTTCTCCTTAATTATATGCTTCTTTTCTTTTTTGAAAAATTGGGGATGGCCGGGGCCGGGATTCTCCCATGCCTGGTGTCACCTTCCGATTCCGGGTACCCGCCCTGGGTACCGGATTGGGTTCGATAAATTCTCTCGTGTTGAATCGGTCGGTTGTTCCGGGGGGCCGTCGGCTCTCCCAAATCACTTGTATACACAAGTTGATGCTTTAGTTGTATAGACAAGTGCCGGGGGATTGTCAACAGCATTATGGCGTCAATCTTTGTTGGGGAGTTAAAGCAAGGAAAGAATAGTGTCTAACTATGCGTATTATAAATGTCTTTTTAGTGTATAGCGGGGCGTGCTCTTTAGCAAAAATAGGTACAATTTAGCGGAATGGAGGTTTTTCTGGTTTGGCTCAGGGGATGGGATTTAGGAGGGGGGAATCAGAGTAGCCATAGTGTACAAGGAAACGGGGGAAAACAAAATAAAAACGCCGGCAGCCATGGGCCGCCGGCGGGGTCTTTTTACGGAACAACGTTGGTGCCGGGCCTAGTTGCCTGCGGCCTCCATCTTTGCGTCAACCGGGGCGTCTTCGGTGGTTTTCTTCCAGAAGATGCCAATGCCCAGTACCGTCATCAGGTAGGAGACAATGGGGCACATCCAATTGACCAGGGCATAGGGGGCGTAGCTGAAGGTCTCAACGCCCAGGACGCCGTACATGTATGCACCGCAGGCGGTCCAAGGAATCAAGGCAGAAGAAAGGGTGGCGCTGTCTTCCAGGGTTCTGGAGAGCATGCGCGGGGCCAGGCCCATTTTGTCATAGGCCGGTTTCAGGGTTCTGCCCGAAAGGATAATCCCCAGGAACTGGTCCCCCAGGAAGATGTTGGACATGACACCGGAAACAATGGTGGTTCCCACCAGGGAAGAGGGTTTGGCAATGACCTTGCCCAGTCCCTTGAGGATGCTGGAGAGGAAGCCGCACTTTTCCATGATCCCGCCAAAGGAAAGGGCGCAAAGGATCAGGGAGATGGTCCACATCATGTGGTCCAGGCCGCCACGGGAGAGGAGTTTGTCCACGACTTTGATGCCGGTGTTGGACTCATACCCGTAGTGGATCATGGAGATCAGGTCCTTGAAAACCACACCCTGGACGAGCACCGCAATGATGCAGGCCAGGGCAATGCCCACGATCAAGGCCGGTAGTGCCGGCATTCTTTTGATGCTGGCCAGCAGGACAAAGGCCGGGGGAATCATGGGGATCAGGCCGATGGAATAGGTGTTGGTCAGGGTGCTCAGGATCTGGTTGATGCTCTCGGAGGTGGCCAAATCGCCGCCGAACTTCAGCCCCATGACCGTGTAGATCACCGCGGCAATACAAAAGGTGGGGACCGTGGTCCACATCATGGCGCGGATGTGGTCGAAGAGCTCGCCCCCGGCTACAGCCGGAGCCAGGTTGGTGGTGTCGGACAGGGGGGACATTTTATCCCCGAAGTAGGCGCCGGAAACAACCGCACCTGCGATCATGGGAAGGGGAATGCCCATGGCACCGCCAATGCCCATGAGGGCCAGGCCCACCGTACCGGCGGTGGTCCAGGAGGAACCCGTGGCCAGGGAAACAATGGCGCAGAGCACCACGCTGGCCAAAAGGAAGAATTTGGGGGAGAGGATATGGAGTCCGTAGTAAATCAGGGTGGGAACCGTACCTGCGGCGATCCAGCTGGCCACCAGCAACCCGACGGTCATCAGGATGATGATGGGCAAAAGGGCGGTCTTTATCCCGTTGATGATGCCTTGTTCAATGTCCTTCCAGGGCATTTTTAGGATAAAAAGCCCGGCCGTGGCACAGACCACACCGGAAAAGAGCATGGGGATGTGGGCATCCACATGGTAGTGCAAGACTGAAAAGCCAATGGAAAAGGCACAGATGACAAAAACGGTAATTGACAAGCCGAGTGACGGGGAAACTTCTTTTGGG
>JAKSBM010000478.1 GCA_022361135.1 Desulfobacterales bacterium
GCCAGGTTGGGCAATCGGCTGGGCACGGACTTTATTGTTGTGGGACAGATCAATAAGGCGGTTTTTAAAAAGTGGTACAAGGAGATGAAGTCCACCGGGAAGAAATTTGCCATGTCCCGCTATGGTGGGGCCTTTACCTATCGCATTCTGGATGTGGCCACGGGACAGATCGTTTTTTCCCAGCTCTATGACGGAATCCGGACCCACGAGGGCGATCTGCCTGATATGAGCCGGATCGCCGGAAAAAATGCTGAAGCCATCGGGCGGCAGATCGTGCAGGGAATTTTTCCCTTGGCCGTTGTTTCTGTCTCCGGCAAATCCGTTTACCTGGGGCAGGGCGGGGAAACGATCGTCAAGGGGCAGAAATATAAGCTGATTCAATACGGTAAAACATTATTTGACCCCTATACCAAAGAATCCCTGGGGCGGGAAGAAATTGAGGTGGGGGTGGTCCAGGTTGTGGATGTCCAGGCCAAGACCTCCCGGGCCAAAATTCTTAAATCCAGCCTTGATATCAATCAGGCCTTTGCACCCAACGCATTCATCGTTCGCCTGATGAAGGGGCCGGGAAAACCCCGGGCTGAGGTGAAGGTGAAACAGGTTGAAAAGGCCGTGGAGGAATCCATGGATAGTCTGGAAGAGGAAAGTGATGATGACTGGTAGAGGCTATCTTAGTCTGTCCGCCTGTTGCCTGATTTTTTTTCTGGTGACGGGGGCAGCCACGGCATTGGCCCAGGATTCCCTGAAACCCTTTGAACTGGCCGGGCTGTATCAAAACGAGTTGAGGCAGAAACCCACGGGTTGGTACCCCCTTGAAGGGTATCTGGTTTTCATTGCAGACCTTGAGCGGAAGGACCGCAGTAAATCCATTCGTGACATGCGTGGAAAGGCTATGATCAAGGTGGGAGAATTGTCGCGTTCGTGGTCGGTTTCCCAATGCGGCCGGGTTGAGGTGGATTTCGGTAACTGGCCTGGACGCACCAAGGGGATATTCCAGGATTACCTTGAGAAGAAGGTCCAAACGCCGGCTCTGGCGCAATTCCATGCCCATGTGCTGGAAAATGCCCCCAAGGGGCAGCGGTTCAGATATGCGGTGGCTGTCCCGGAAAAAGAACTTCGAGAGTTCTGCTCGGGCATGAAGCAGGTCATGGCGGATCCTTCAATTATGTTCGCCCGTCTCCTGGACGTCGCCCTGGAAAAAGAGAATTATCGGCTGGCGTCCGTTCTTCTCTGGGATGCCGGATTGCCCCATTTGGCATCACGGGCGGTTCAGGAAAGTCTTAAGGGCAAGGTTTGCATGGTGAATTTTACCCTTTCTCCAACTCCTTTGGATCAGAGAAGGGCCTTACGGCTGTTACTCAACGGTGGCCTTGAAAAGAACGCGGCCGGTCTGGAACAGCTTCCTGGATCACCGGAAATCCTTGGGGAAATGGCAAAACAAGTGGGGGCGGATAGACCTGAGAAGCGGTTTGCACTTCTGGCTCTTTCCCTGGCCGCCGCCGGAGATAAGCGTTCCGGGATATTGAAGGAAATGGCCGGGCTTTGTTCGGCCGGGATCCCCCTTGCCATCGACACTACTGCCATGGATTCCACCCCGGCCATGATGGGTTTGTCTGCCGCCAGCTTGGGGAACCTGCGGTTTGGCGACCTTGTTCCTGCGTATGACGATGGCTACCTGAAACAGGCCATGGCCCTGTTCAGCAAGGGCGGCGACAAATTACAGATTAGAATCCTGCTGGAGCAGTCTGCGGAGAAAATTCCGGCAAACCCAAAGGTGTGGGATTATCTCGGGGCCATGCTGAAAACCGAGAAGCTGTGGCCCCGTGCGGCGGCGGTTTATCTGCAATTATTGCAATTGCGCCCCTTTGACTCTGAAGCACTTGCCCATTTGGCCCAATGCTACGACAGGATAGGACAGAAGAACGCGGCACGGAGGATTGCCGACTTTATTTATCATACGGGCCGGATGAACAATAACAAAACAATTAAGCGGATCATACAAGAGGTAAGGAGTGATCATGAAAACTGAATTTTTAAAACAAGCCGGACGCATCATCGTATCAGTATTGGTTCTTATGTCAGTATATTCGGTCTGTCCGGCAGTGGAATACCCCGAAGATGGGGCCCCGGATGATACCATTCAGGCATCCCAGGACACCAGTATGCTGGCGGCCCAGGCTGCCGCAGCAATTCCCCAACCCCCGTCCCAGCCTGCCATGGACATTGACAGCATGGTGGACCAGTTCCTTTCCCGGGCAGGTTATATGCAGGGGTGGAATGACAGCAAAGAAACCTTCATCGCCGTCGGGGTTTCTGTCCTGGACAGTGAGGATCCCTCCTACGATGATTCGTTTATCATTAAGCGGTCCCTGAAAAGCATGGAAGCGACCCTGGATGCCAAGGCACAGATCATTGAATTCATTCGCACGGAAATGAGCGTTATGGATCAGGCCAGCACCCCGGGGACGGATTTGAATGCCCAGTTTCAGGAGAAAATCGATAAACTGCAGAAGAAGATTGAGGCCCAGCGAAGAAAACTGGTGGCCCTGTTAAAGGAAGTGGATGCTGCAGAGGCTGCCGCCTTGGAAGGGGCGACCTTTGGTGATCGTTTGAATCGACTCATGGATGCAGCCATCAAAAAGCTGGATGAGACCTATTCCAGCATTCAGATTGAAGAAAAGAAACGGCAGAGATTTGAAAAGGCAAAGGCCCGGTATCAGGAAGCTCAAGGGGAATACTCCAAAACGGAAGCCCAGCTTGTTGCCCTGACCGGCTCCAAGGCTGAAACTTTGAAGTCCAGTGTGGAAACCATGTCTGCCATGCCCCTCATGGGGGGATTGGTGATGGCACAGTTTGAAGAATGGAATGCCGAGGACGAACAGTTCAGGACGGCCATTGTCATGATGTGGAGCAAGAAAATGGAGACCATCGTGCGGGGATATATCGCCGGTAAAAACATGACCGTGCCTCCGGGAAAAATGAGCATCTCCGAATACATTAAAAATAATGACTGGTCTTCTTCAACCGGCGGCCGCAGGTTCCGTGACAACCAGGGGAATGTCTATTTCGTCGGCATCGGCGCCGCAGCCGTGGGGTCCAGTGCCAGCAGTGAAAAACGCGCCCGGGGCATTGCTTCCGCCAATGCGAAAAAGGAAGTGGCCACCGCTATTTTTGCCGATGTTTCCGACCCTCTGGACCAAGTCCTGGAACTCATGATCAAACGACGTATCAGCGCCATTCTTGTTCTCAAAGACGGCGC
>JAKSBM010000899.1 GCA_022361135.1 Desulfobacterales bacterium
CCCCTCCTTCTCCCTCAAGGGGAGGAGGCGCTGGTCCAGGCGGTTCCACACATGGGTGTCCACCACCACTAGGCTGTCCACCTCGTCGAGGTTGACATCCCTGGGATCCATCAGCTTAAACAAATCCTTGTGTATGGCCAGAAATGGTTTCAGGTTTTCATTGACCGTACCGGGAAGTACCGGCAGGGCATCGGGGTAAATTACGTTGGCCGCCACCAGGCTGGCCAGAGCATCAAAGTCAGAGCCCTTGTGGGTAGTAATGAGCTTCATTCCGTCCTCGGGTTATGGCTTGTGTTTTTCAAATCATTATCATATCTATAATAATTGAATTTTTAAACACAAGGGGAAATATGAAAAGAATCCTGTGCCATATTACCTTCTGGCTCGCCCTGATCCTTCCGTCCCCCGCTTTTACCATGGTGGATACCCACACCGACCAGCCCCCGATCCAGGACGAATCACCCGAAGTCATCTTCCTCCACACCATCCCCGGCATTGCCGAACAATTCATCGGCATTCCCTTTGAGTGGGGCGGCAACCCCCAGGTCACCGGGACTTCGGACAACTCATACCTCTTTTTTTCCATCTATTCCCTGGCCGCCCAAAAGGCAGGGTTCGTCTACCAGAATTACCTGCCCATGCGCTACCTGCTCAAACGCACCTATCCCATTGAACGGGATGAAGTCCGAAACGGCGACCTCATGGTCCTCAATGACGGCCACGCCGCCATGGTCTACCGCACCGAACCCAACGGCCGCCTCCACCTCATCTATGCCTCGGGCAAACGCCAGCAGGTCATTGCCTTTAACAGCGACAACCTGGTTTTTCAGATATATTGGATGGAAAACCTGAAGGGGTTTTATCGGATTAATGGGGATATGCTTCGGTAATAATTTCATTCCAACTCTCCATTCTTTATTACGACTAATAATTTTTATATTATTAACGTATCTGAAAATCGAATATCGACTTAGGAGGGGATATGGTAAAAGCCAGGGTTTGTAACTTTCAGGGTAAAAAAATAAACATCGAAAAAGCAATTAAAACAAGAGAATCAACAAAACTATCTGAAAGGAAGTTATTGTTTTTTAGTTGTACTGAATGTGGAGAAAGAGTAAGGGCCCATAAAGCTGGGCCTAGTATGGCTGCCCATTTTGAACATTTTAAAGGAAATGCAAATTGCAGCTTAAGTGACCATAGAAAATAAGAATAAAAAAATAGAAAAAGTCACGCACTTAGTTCGAAAAATAACCCAACAACCAAACATAAAACCATGAAAAACAAAGCCATAGTAATAGGAGCCACCGGTCTGGTGGGAAGTTCACTGGTCAATCAGCTGGCCGAATCCAAATATTTTGAAACCATAATCACCATCACACGCCGTCCGTCGGAACACCCATCTGACAAGGTGGTCAATGAAGTGGTGGATTTTGATCAACTGGAAGACCATGCCTCCCTCTTCAAGGGCGACATCTTCTTTTCCTGCCTGGGAACCACATTGAAGCGGGCCGGCTCCATTCCAGCCCAGCGGAAGGTGGATTTTGAATACCAGCTCAAGGCG
>JAKSBM010000391.1 GCA_022361135.1 Desulfobacterales bacterium
CATCGGATACATGCGGGGGCTGAACGAGCACAGCCAGCCCCGGTTTGTCTCCTTCTTTGCCCTGGCCATTTCCGCCACCATCGGGGCGGCCTTTTCCGCCAACCTGATCACCCTGTACCTCTTCTATGAGATTCTTTCCCTGGCCACCTATCCCTTGGTCACCCACCACCAGGATGCCAATTCCCGGATTTCCGGGCGCCGGTACCTGACCTTTATTCTGGGGACCTCCATCGGCCTGGTGCTGCCGGCCATGGTCTGGTGTTATTGGGCCACGGGAACCCTGGAATTTTCCGCAGCCGGTATTTTCAGCGACCTGGTGTCCACGGGACAATTTTCCAAGCCCGCAGCCACCGTGCTTTTGCTCATGTTTGTCTTCGGCTTTGCCAAGGCGGGCATCATGCCCTTCCACTCCTGGCTGCCCGCAGCCATGGTGGCCCCCACACCGGTATCCTCACTGCTCCATGCCGTGGCCGTTGTAAAGGTCGGGGTCTTTTCCATCTTCCGGGTGATCACCGGCATCTTCGGCATCGAATTTTTGGCCTCCTTTGAATTGGGGGCCCTGGTGGCCGGCATTGCTTCGGTGACCATTATCCTGAGTTCCTGCATTGCCTTGAGCCAGGATGAATTCAAGCGTAGACTGGCCTATTCCACCATAGGTCAGCTTTCCTATATCGTGCTGGGTGCAGCCCTGCTTTCCCCCAAGGGGGTGACCGGCGGCATGCTCCACATCACCATGCACGCCTTTGGCAAGATTACCCTCTTTTTCTGTGCCGGTGCCATTTTCGTGGCCACGGGGGAAAAATACCTCTCCCGCATGGTGGGCATCGGACGGCGCATGCCCGTCACCATGGGAGCCTTTCTCATCGGGGCCATGTCCATCATCGGACTGCCCCCCACGGGGGGCTTTATTTCCAAATGGTACCTGGTGCTGGGTACCCTTGAGGGGGATCAGATGATAATGCTTTTTGTGCTGCTCACCTCCTCCCTGCTCAATGCCGCCTATTTCATGCCCATTTTTTACAAGGCATTTTTCTGCACCGACCAAGAGGCCATGTTTGAACGCAAGGTAGAAGAAGCACCGCTCATGTGTGTGATTCCCCTGGTGATCACCGCCGGCATATCCCTTGTGCTTTTCTTTGTACCCCAACCCTTTTTGAATCTGGCCGAGTTGGCAGTTAAAGGCTTTTTGGGAGGTTAGGAATGAAAAAAGATCATAAAGAACCCATGGAATTGAAACACGATGCCGTGCCCGGCTATCGCCCGGCCTTCCTGGTCGTCTTCATCGCCAGCATGATTTACATGGCATATATTTTGTCCCAACCCTGCTTTTAATAGGCGTAAAGATCTATGGAAAAGAAACACATTTTTGACAACCCGGATAATGTAAAGAAACTCTTGAAGATCTTCTTCAGCTCTGTGGTCGTGCTCCTGATTCTGGATATTGTCTATATTGTCCTGTCAAAACAGCACATCATCCACCGGCATGTGGAATACCGCTGGGAGGAATGGTGGGGATTTTACGCCTTTTACGGATTTGTGGCCTGCGTTCTGCTGGTTCTGGTATCCAAATATGTGCTGCGTCCCCTGGTAAAACGCGAGGAGGACTATTATGACAAGTAATATCGTACCGGCACTGATCTTTATTCTGGGCGGATTGCTGGTTCCCTTTTTCAGGGGAAAGGCCAAATCCGTCTACATGATGATGATCCCCGTGGTGGGATTCATCAACCTGCTCATGATACCCGCAGGCGAACATCTGGCCCTCACCGTGGGCGGCTTTGATCTGGTTTTGATGAAACTGGACCGGCTCAGCCTCCTCTTCGGTTATATCTTTCACATCATTTCCTTTATCACGGTGATTTACATCCTCAATTTCAAGGATAACCTGGAGTTTGTGGCCGGCTTCTTCTATGCCGGTGCCGCCCTGGGGACCATCTTTGCCGGGGATCTTTTCACCTTTTTCGTTTTCTGGGAGATGCTCACCATCGGATCGGTGATGCTCATCTGGTCCCGGAAGACCCCTGCGGCCCAGTCGGCGGGTTTTCGGTACCTTCTGGTCCATGCCTTTGGCGGCCTGGTACTCCTGGCCGGGATTGTTTTCCACTATGCCGAAACCGGTTCCTTGGAAATGTCGGTTCTCACCCTGGGCTCCACCGGTACCTGGCTCATGTTCCTGGGCATTGGCGTGAACTGCGCATGGCCCTTGCTCCATCCCTGGCTCACCGATGCCTACCCCGAAGCCACCATTGGCGGTACGGTTTTCCTTTCCGCCTTTACCACGAAAACTGCGGTCTATGCCCTGGCCCGACTCTATCCCGGAACCGAGGCATTGATCTGGATTGGTGTGGGCATGGCGGCCTTCCCCATTTTTTATGCGGTGATTGAAAACGACCTGCGCCGGGTTCTGGCCTATAGTCTCATCAACCAGGTGGGTTTCATGGTCGTGGGCATCGGCATTGGAACGGAATTGGCCATCAATGGCGCCGCTGCCCATGCCTTCAACGACATCATTTTTAAGGGCTTGCTCTTCATGACCATGGGGGCTGTCATGTATAGAACCGGGAAGATCAATGCCACGGACCTGGGCGGGCTTTACAAAAGCATGCCCTGGACCTGTGCCTTCTGTATTGTGGGAGCGGCCTCCATTTCCGCATTCCCATTCTTTTCCGGCTTTGTTTCCAAATCCATGGTCATGGCCGCCGCCGGTCAGAGTTCCCACATTGCCGGGCAGGGCGGGTTGGTCTTTGTCTGGCTGGTACTCCTCTTTGCTTCGGCCGGGGTATTTCACCATGCCGGGATCAAGATTCCCTTCTTTGCCTTCTTTGGCCACGATGC
>JAKSBM010000420.1 GCA_022361135.1 Desulfobacterales bacterium
CGCATGGCTGTGATCCAGGAACAATCCATCACCGCCAGGGGCATCCCATTGGAAGGATCATTGAGGATGAGCAATCCATTGATATAGGGGAGATCCTTATCCTGGTTTCCGGGATAACCGCTGACCCATTTCACCCCGGCGGCATCCATGGCCGGTATATAAGCGGGCATGGCATGGATGAAATTATCCCCCCCGTCACCGGGGTGGATTCCGGGCTTGGGGGGCATCTCCACCCGGCCGTTCCCCATTTCAACAAATCCCCTTTCAACGGCTTCAATGATCTCCGCCATGGTCAGGCCAACATGTTTCACATCATCCTGGCTCAGATAGAGCATCTTCATTTCCATCTTTTTTTCCTCCCGGTCCGATTCAATGTAAAGGTATAGGGAAAACCTGCCCAAAAAAACATCCGCTGGGAAACCCCGGTAATGGTTTCCGCCAACCCCGGGCATTTACTCAACATCCGAACAGGTAATTTAAATTTTTCATTTACCCCCACTCACCCAAGGAAATATCCAAGGATTAAATGGGGCAAATCACATGGACTCACAACTAAAACAATATTGCAATATTCTCCACCCTTAAAGCTTTTTCACGGATTAAATTGAATTCATAACATGATTTCTGATCAACTTGACAATTTAATTAACTTCGAGCTATACCCAGTCCAATTCACAAAAAATTTTACTATTTTTATGCAAAATTCAAAGGGAAATAGTATTTTTTTACTAAATGGTTGCGGAATTATATAAAGGAGCAGGATTTTGAATCTACAAAAGTCGATGCAGAAATTCGCAGTTCTATTGTTTGTTGTCCTGGCACTGGTGCTAATGGGATCCCGGTTTTCCCATGCCCGGGAAGAGGTGAAAATCGCAACCTGGGAGGATATTTCCTCCATGGACCCGGGATGGATGGTCTCCTCGGCCCGGGAACTGGTGGTTCTGGACTGCCTCTACGACGGCCTGGTAACTTACAAGGAAGGCACCTTCGAAGTGATTCCCCAATTGGCCGAATCCTGGGACCAGAGCCCCGATGGAAAGGAAATTGTCTTTCATTTGAAAAAAGGGGTTCAATTCCACAAGGGATACGGGGAAATGACCGCCGAAGATGTAAAATTCTCCTTTGACCGGGTCATTGCCCCGGATTCCGATGCCACGGAAAAGGAGACCTTTTCCTCCCTGAAACAGGTGGAAATCCTGGATAAATACAGGGTAAAATTCACCTTTGAAAAACCCATGTCCCAGCTTTTCACATCGGCCCTCCCCGGTCCCTCCGGCATGGTGGTCTGCAAAAAAGCAGCCCGGGAAATGGGGCGTGAAAAATACGGGCAGAATCCCATCGGCACCGGCCCCTATGAATTTGTTTCCTGGGAGCCCAAAAAGAAGCTGGTCCTGGAATCCTTTGACGGATACTGGGGCAGCCCGGCCAAAAACAGCCGGCTGGCTTTCATGCCCATCGTTGAAGACACCACCTGCGAAATCGCCCTGAAAACCAAGGAAGTCCATGTGGGCCGCTGCTCCATGGTCAACCTCCAGGCCTTTAAACGCAATCCCCGCATGAACCTGGTCACCAAACCCGACCTGAGATACTGGTTCATCGGCTTTACCCAGAACCATCCTCCCTTTGACAACAAACACCTCAGGGAAGCCCTGCGCTGGTCCGTGGATGTGGACAAGGCCATCAATGCCGCCTTCTTTGGCGGGGCCGACCGGGCCAAGACCGTTGTTCCCCCCGGCGTTGTGGGCCATTGGAAGGACGCCCCCCTGCGCAAGGTGGACCTGGACAAGGCAAAGGAATGTTTAAAAATGGGTGGCAAACCCGAAGGATTTTCCGCCACGGTCAATGTCTTCCTGGGGGACACTCCCAAAATCCTGGCCGAGGTCATCAAGGCCGATGCCGCCCGTGTGGGCATCGACCTGAAGCTCAATGTCCAGGAAACCGGGGCATTCAACGATGCCAACCTGGCCGGAAAGCATGACATGTTCATCGATGTCTGGGGAACCACCACCGATCCTTCGGACTCCACCATCTGGTGGGTGGCGGACAATAAGTGGAACATCACCCATTGGAACAATCCGGAATTTGATAAAATCGTGGGCCAGGCCACCAGTGAGCTGGACCTGGAAAAACGGACCCAACTCTACATGAAAACCCAGCAGATCATGGACGATGAATGCTGGGGCATCCTGCTCACCCACGGCACCCGCATCGTGGCTGCCACCCAGGATGTGGACCTGGGCCAGGTCTACCCCAACGGCAACCTGGCACCCTGGACAATTTCCCTGAAATAGCCGAGGTGATGTCATCCTACAATATTTGATCAAACGAATGCTCTGGGCAGTGCCCACCCTGCTGGGGGTGATGCTGCTTTTATTCAGCCTCACCTATCTGCTTCCCGGGGACCCGGCCACCATCATGCTGGGCCCCCGGGCCACCCCGGAGAAAATCGCCAAACTCAATGCCCGGTTGAACCTGGACAAGCCCATCCACATCAGACTCACCAGTTTCATCTCCGGGGCCCTTGGGGGGGATCTGGGCCAATCGGTCTGGTCCGGCCACCCGGTTAAGGATCTGATCAAAAAAAACCTCCCCCACACCATCCTTCTGGCCGTGACCAGCCTGGGGATTGCCGCCCTCATGGGCATTGGCATCGGGGCATTTGCCGCCACACTCAAGGGGAGGTGGTTTGACAAGTACATCACCGGCTCCGCCCTCATTGCCGTGGCCGTGCCCGATTTTGTCCTGGCCCTGATCCTGCTCCTGGTCTTCTGCATTCAATTTCCCTGGTTCCCGGCCATTGGCGGAGGGGAAGACGGGGGATTGCTGCACATCCTCCACCATTTAATCCTTCCGGCTTCGGCCATGGCCATGGGCTGGATCGGGTTTTTCATCCGCCTCTCCCGGGAATCCATGCTGGAGGTATTGGACTCCGACCACATC
>JAKSBM010000227.1 GCA_022361135.1 Desulfobacterales bacterium
CGGTAGCGGCAAGTCGACATTGGGCAGAGCAATCCTGCGCCTGGTGCCTATTACCAGTGGCCACATGCGCTTCGACAAGCATGAGCTCACGGGACTGGGCCCGGCTGAGTTGAAGCCTATTCGCCGCCACATGCAGATGATCGTCCAGTACCCTTTCGCCAGTCTCAATCCCCGCATGACCGTGTACGATACCCTGGCCGAGCCCCTGTTACTGCATCGCATCGTGGACAAGCAGGGTCTGGATGCCGCCGTATTCGAACTCATGGACTCGGTGGGCCTGAGCCGGGAAAGTGTATTGCGTTACCCCCATGAATTTTCCGGTGGCCAGCGTCAGCGTATCGCCATCGGCCGGGCCATCGCCACCAAGCCCCGTTTCATTATCGCCGACGAACCCGTCTCCGCCCTGGATGTAACCATCCAGGCACAGATTCTCGATTTGATTTTGGCTCTTAAAGAAGAGATGAATACTGCTGTGATGATGATTACCCACGACCTGGGCGTTGTGGCCGAGACCACCCAGCAGGTAAATGTGATGTATGCCGGTCGCATTGTGGAGCAGGGGCTGGCCAGGGAAATTTTTGCCCATCCCCGGCATCCCTATACCCGTAGCCTTCTGGCTGCTGTTCCTCGATTGGGGGAGAAAAGTCGAAGGGGCCGGCGGCGCCTCCAGGAAATTCCAGGCATTGTCCCCAGTCTTTTTGATATGCCCCGGGGGTGCAGTTTTAGCCCTCGCTGCCCCCTGGCAAGCGCCCGGTGCCGGGAGTGTATGCCCGACCTCCGTGATTTGGATTCCCGTACCCGGGTTCGTTGTCATTTGATATCGGAGGGTGAGATATGAAATCAGAGACCATGGAATCCCCCCTGCTTCAATTGGAAGATCTCTGTGTACGGTTCCCGGTTAAAGGTGGAACTGTCCATGCGGTGAACCATGTTTCCCTGGCTCTTAAAAGGGGGGAAACCCTGGGCATTGTGGGGGAAAGCGGTTGTGGTAAGACCACCACCGGCCTATCCATTGTGAATTTGGTCACCCCCAGCCAGGGGCGGATTTACTTTAAGGGGGAGGATATTACCCACATGGATCGCCTTCCCCGGGGGCGGCAGATGGCCCTTCGTAAAGAAATTCAGGTGATTTTCCAGGATCCATTTTCTTCCCTTAATCCCCGGATGACCCTGTATAAAACCCTGTACGAACCCATGGCTATCCACAAAATGGGGCCCCCTGCCCAGATGAAGGATCGTGTGGCTTACCTTTTGGAAAAGGTGGGGCTAACCCCGGCCCAGTGGCATCGGTATCCCCATGAATTTTCCGGGGGGCAACGGCAGCGCATCGGCATTGCCCGGGCCCTTTGCCTTAATCCGGATCTCATCATCGGGGATGAACCCGTTTCAGCCCTGGACGTCAGTATCCAGGCACAGATCATCAATTTGCTCATGGATTTGCAGCGGGAGTTCGATCTTTCCTATGTTTTTATTTCCCATGATTTGGCTGTGGTGGAGCACATTGCCGATACCATTGCCGTGATGTACCTGGGGCGGATCATGGAAACAGCGCCCTATCAATGCCTTTATCAGTCTCCTGCCCATCCCTATACCCGGGCGCTTTTATCGGCTGTTCCCCTGCCGGATCCCGAAATTCGAAGGGAGCGAACTTACCTTGGGGGGGATGTTCCAAGCCCCCGGCATCCACCGGAGGGTTGTGTCTTTCACCCCCGCTGCCCAGATGTCCGGGAAATTTGCCGAATCCGTCGTCCCCGGTTGCAGAATTTGGGTGACGGCCATTGGGTCGCCTGCCATTTTTCAACCCCTAACTTAGAAAGGAACAGCCAATGAATACACCCCATGGGGATTTCAGATCTGATTCCGATTCATATCCGAGCGGGGGCGTTATCCGCCGAATCGGTTTCATCGGCGCCGGCCACATTGCCGGATATATGCTCAACGGATTCATGCGATCCGGGGATTTTTTATCCTTTACCCTGGCCGACCCGGATCCGGATCGATGTCAACAATTGGTTTGGGAACATGGCTGTGTGACCACCCAGGATAATCAGGAGGCGGTGACGGGAATGGATTTGGTGATCCTGGCCGTCCGGCCCGTGGATTTGGAGGCGGCATTGGCCGGGTTGGTTTTTTCCCCGGACCAGGTGGTGGCCTCGGTGGTGGCCGGGGCCGGTCTGGACCGTCTTTCTCCCTTGGTTGCACCGGCCAGGGCTGTCCGTGTGCTGCCCATTGCCTGTGCCGTGGTGAATCGGAGTCCGGTTCTCATCCATCCCCCCTTGAAATCGGTGGAACATTTTTTTTCCCGGTTGGGGCGGGTCCATGTTTTGACGGATGAATCCGCCTTCACCCCGGGAACGGCCCTGGTGGGGGCACTTTTTGCCTGGATGATGCCCTTGATGGAGGGCATGGCCCAGTGGACCGAGGACCAGGGCATTGATCCGGAAACCTCCCGGGATTTGGTGGTGGAAACCATTGAAGGGGCCTGTGCCATGGCCCGGTTTCAACGGGAGTTGAGCCTGGAGGATATTTGGAAAACCCTGGCCACCCCTGGGGGCATTTCCCAACGGGGGGCGGACGTTTTAAACGAAGCCGGAGCATTCCAGGCCTTTTGTACGGCCCTGGCGACGGTAACCCGAAAGATGGAAGCGGAAAATGAGCATTAAGATGGAAATAAATGGGCAGATGGATGAATGGATGGCAGATTTAAGCCCCTTGGAATTGCCCGGTTCCCGCAAGGTCTTTGACCGGTCCAGAGAATTGGCCGCGGACACCTCCATTGGCCGGACCCGTTTTATGGACAAAGCCGGTGTTTCCTCGGAAGCCGAATTCAAGGAAATCTGCATCCGGGAGGGGCGGATCACCTTCCATGCCCATGTGGGGCTCAACGATTGGGAGGCCACGGCCCAGGCCCTGGACCATCTGGAGCGGGCATCGGCCGACGGCCGATTTTCCCTCCACCGGGCCGGAATCTGCCTGGATCGCCGCATGGCCCTGCCCCGATCTTACTGGGACAGGGTTCCGGCGGAAACCGGGCCCATGCTCACCCATGACACCCAATGGGCCGCACTGGGCCAGGCTTCGGCCATCCAACCCCACATGGGGGATTTCATGATCGGCTTCCCCGCCTCGGTGACCAATACGGCGGCCGCCCTCACCGCCGGGGTGACCACCATTGGGAACCTTTCCCAGTTTTTTTCCATGGAGGCGCCCCTGTGGAAGGACCGGGCTGCCACCAGTTTTGAAACCGCCACGGCCATGGCCCTCATGGGTTGCTTCCGGGGGCAGGGAGCCCTCATGCATTCCTACCTGGAAGATGGATTCGGCGCCCTGTTTTATGACTGCACCACCATGGCCGGTTGGGCCCTGTTGGAAAAATATATTGTGGAGGAATTGTTGGGGGCCCGGATTTCCCATTGCATTGGCGGATTGACTTCGGATCCGGTGAAGCGGGCCGGCTGGGTTTTTGCCTTGGATGAGATCCACGACCACGCCTGCCTGGGATCCATGATTTACGGGGACACCATTTCATTTACCCGGGATCCCATGGTCAATGCCGGCCTGGTGGGAGAATACCTGCTATGGGATATCCTGGCCCAATTGGAATGCCCCACGGGCCATGCGGTTCTGCCCCTGCCACTGACAGAGGGGATCCGCATCCCCAGCCTGGAAGAAATCCAGGAGGCCCAGATCCTGGGAGCACGCACCGAGGCCACGGCCCGCCGTCTCCATGCCCATGTGGACTTTTCATCGGCCCGGGCCTTTGCCCGTCGGGTGGTGAAGGGCGGGAAACAGGTGTTTTCCAATGCCGTGGACGGCCTCAAGGACATGGGGGTGGATCTGCGGGATCCCGTGGCCCTGCTCTACGTGCTCAAGACCATGGGGGCGGCCCGCTTTGAAACTTGGTTCGGGGCCGGGGTGCCCGATGCCGATGCAGCCCGGGGCCGGGCACCGGTGATCCCCACCGATGTTTTCGAGATGTCCCTGGCCCGGCTGGAGGAGCATCGTCCCCTTTTCCTGGAACCAGAGCACCGGGCTTTGCTTGAAGAACGCAACCTGGTCATTGCCAGTTCAGATGTCCACGAGCATGCGGTGTTGATTTTGGAGCGCCTTTGCCGGGAAGCCGGTGCAAGGGTCCATTACCTGGGGGTGGAAAAGGATCCCGACCAGGTGGCCCGAGCCGCCATGGAGTTGGGAGCCGATGGGGTTTTCCTCAGCACCCACAACGGCATGGCCCTGGAATATGCCCGAAAATTGAAGCAGGAGCTGGCCGTCCGGGATGGGGCCCATCTTCCCGTGGTCTTTGGCGGGGTGCTCAATCAAAAGACCGAGACCTCGGAGTTGCCCGTGGACGTGTCCCGGGAGATCTCGGATCTGGGATTTATAGCCCATGGCCGGCTAAAACCCCAGTTGATGGATCATCTAAAAGCCCATTTAACCTGAAATTTTTTATAGAAACCCAATGATGAAGGAGACCCAAGCAATGTACCATTTTGGTTACGGCTCAAACCTGAGTACGGCCTATACCCAGGAGATGCTTCCCAGTGCAAAATTTGTGATGAAAGCCTTTGTTCCCAATTACTCGGTCCAATTTCAGTTCTGGTCCAAGGTGAGAAACGGCGGCCTGAGCAACATTGTGCCGGACATGGGGAAGATGGTCCACGGCGTTCTTTTTGAGGTGCCGGAGGAGGAAATGGTTGCCCTGGATACCCTGGAAGGTGCCTATGTGGGCCAATACTACCGCAAAACTCTCCTCACCGTGGGGGAGGATGGGGTGATTTATCCGGCCGATATCTACCGGGTCATCGATCCCCAGGGGCCCTATCCCCCGTCCAAGGGCTATGTGAAAATCATGCTGGACGGCGCCCGTGAGCACGGGCTGGCTCCTGAATATATTCAAATGATTGAAAAACTGTATTCCGACGGGGTGTAGCAGCCTTCGCCCCTTGGACATTGGGATTTCCCGGAAGCGCCTATATCAATGAATTGTTGCCTAAGGGGAATCCCATTTTTTTTAAAGGCCATGGAGAACCTGCCGTGGCCATGAAGTTTCAATTCTCCAGCTTAATTCGGGAGAATCTCCCCTTATTATAGGATCTGCTCCCTCTAAGAGAGGGCTTCGCCCATGGATCATTCGGGGGCACCATAAAATGGGCTTCAATTCAATCTCCCCTTGTTTTCGTGACCTGCCGTTGATAAGGATCAAAAAGCTATTCTGAAATATCCATTGGACATCGTTTATGTGACCGGGAAAATCGTTGAATGTCGCATGTGGTGAGGGACGCACATGGCGGAAAAAAGGGGATGGAATGAATACCGGAAAAACCGACGAAATCGCGAAAACAGGGCGGGGGAAATTTATTCTATTGGGCGTGCTGGGGTTGGGGTACGGTCTTTATCTTTTAGGGGCGGGATGGCTTTTGCCCCACTTCCTTAAACCCAAGCTGGAGAATGATCTAAGCCATCGCTTCCAGCGCACCGTCACTTTGGAAAAATTGAGTCTGAATCCCTGGACCCTGGAATTGGCCCTGGAAGGGTTTGTCATCCAAGAGTTGCCCGAGGTGGCCGATCAGACCCAACGACCGTTTTTCCGGTTAGGGGGCGTGCGGGTGGATCTGGATTTAATACATTCCATCCTTTCCCGGGGGGTGAGCCTGGACCATTTGGAGGTGGATTCTCCCTTTGTTTCCATATTCCGGGATGAATCCGGTTTTAATTTTCGTTCCCTGGTTGCGGCGTTGACTGACGGGGACTCCACTTCCAAAGAGGATGCGCCCCCACCGGGGCTGCCCCGGATTTCCATTGATCGCTTTTCCTTGGTGGGGGGCAGCTTTTGCTTCAAGGAGAAGAGGGGGGATAAATATTGTGAATATCCGGCCAACAATGAGCTGGATTTCACGGCCACGGATTTTGTCCTGGGCCGTGGAGAGAACCCCATGGGAATTCAGTTTCGGGGACCCGGCGGTGGCCTGCTGACCCTGGATGCCCAGGTGGGGATTCACCCCCTGGACATCACCGGGAGCCTGGATATCCGGAAAACCGACCTTAAAAGGCTGGCCCAATTTGCCGAGCATCTGGTCCCGGCCCGCCTGGATAAAGGGTTCCTTGACTTTAAAACCCATTTTCGCATCCAAAGGGACGGCGGGGGACTGGCCTGGAACCTTTCCCAGGGGGAACTCAATTTGACCGACCTTGATTTGGTCCGGGGGGATCATTCCTTTGCCGGCCTGGCACGGTTGCGTCTGCCGGAATTGGAGGTGGATGGTCGCAGTCGCCGGGTTCAAGCCGGCATGTTGGAATTCCAGGGGTGTCGCCTGCTGGCTACGGTGGATTCCAAGGGAAATCTGAATCTGGCTTCCCATTTCAGTGGGCCGGAAAAGGAGGGCGCATCTGCTGCGCCCCCAACGGATTCCCCCTGGAAATGGCACCTTAAAGGCATTGATTTCAAGGAGGGAATGGTGGAATTTGTGGATGGCATGGCCACCGACGGGACCCCCTGGAAATTCAACGCCGTTTCCCTGGAAATCGGCAGCCTGGTTCATACCTTGGACCAGCCCATTCCCTTTGCCTTTAAAACCGAAATCAATGGCCGGGGAAATTTGGAATTCAAAGGGGAACACCATGGCAGCCAAACCCAGGGGCAATTGGTTTTGGACGCCTTTGATCTGGCCTGGCTCACCCCCTATGTGGCCAACCACCTCCGGGTGGATCGGACCACCGGGATCTGCCGTGTCCAGGGGCGTGTGGGCATTGACTCAAAGCCGTTTGATGCCCGGTTTTCCGGGGATATGTCCATCCAGGAGTTCTCCCTGGCCACCCCAAGGGTAAAAACAGCCCTGGTGGGATGGAAAAATTTGGGAATCAAGGGACTGGAGCTGGGGTCCCGAAATGGAACACTCCTGGTGGATGCCATTGACCTGGAAGCGCCCCAGGGGCGGGTGGTCAAGGGGAAGGACGGCAGAACCAATCTGTCCGGACTCTTGACCCCAAAGGCCGACAAGACAGATCCAGCCCCCAAAAAAACGGTTCCGTCTTCGTCGGAATCCAAGCCTCCATTCCAAGTGGGGGTGGCCAGGATCAATATCAAGGACGGGGCCTTCTTTTTTGTTGACCGGACCGTCTCTCCGGAATTTCGTACCAGCATCGAAGCATTTGGGGGCAGTATCAAGGGAATGGATCAACCCGACCAAGCTGCCCGGGTGAATTTTTCCGGCAAGGTGGATCGCTATGCCCCGGTGTCCGTGGTGGGGCAGATCAAACCCTTTGCCCCGGTGGCTGAGGTCGATTTGAAATTAAATGTAAAGCAGGTGGAAATGACCTCATTCTCCCCCTATGCCGCCACCTATGCCGGTTATCCCATCGACCGGGGGCAGGTGGAGGCGGACCTGGATTATCAAATTTTGGATAACCAGCTGAAGGGGGACAACCGGGTGGTGGTTCATCAACTGGATTTGGGCCCATCTTCCAACAGCCCCAAGGCCACGGCCCTGCCCGTGAAACTGGCCATTGCCCTGATCCAGGACACCCGGGGGATCATCGATCTGGATGTGCCCGTGGCCGGGGACCTCAACGACCCCGATGTCAGCGTGGGTGGTTTGGTGGTCAAGGCATTTGTCAATGTCATGGTCAAGGCAATTGCCTCCCCCTTTGCCCTGGTGGGGGGGCTGGTGGGAAAAAGCGAAGCCCCGGACCACATTGCCTTTGAACCGGGGGACATCAAATTGTCCCCCCAGGCCGCAACCCAGTTGAAGGGATTGGTTCAGGGATTGAAAGACCGCCCCCAACTTAAGCTGAGCCTCCAGGGCCAGACATCCGGTGAGGCCGATGTCCGGGCCATGGCAAGGGCACGGGTAACAGCGGCCCTGGCTCCCATCCTGGGAGACGCTTTCCTGGAACCATTGAAGGGGGAGCAATTTGCCACCGTCCCTGAAATCCAGACCGCATTGGAAACCCTTTACCAACGGGAGACCGGGCATCCTGCCCAGGGGGTTAGGGAAAAATTGGCCTTCCCCGATGCCAATGGACTAGTTCCTCCGGAGGAAAAAATCCGGGAAGAAGCGGCCCGCCTCATGTTCACCGAATTGCTGGCCCATTTTAAACCGGCCCCGGATGCCCTGTGGAATCTTTCCCATGACCGGAGCCGGGTGGTGAAGACCTTCCTGGTGGAGACCGGGGGGATCAATGCCTCCCGTATCTATTTAAAGCAGGGAAACAAAGAAATTGCAGAGGGCAGGGGGGGCGTTCACATGTTCCTAGGGGTTGATTGATCGGGGAATCGGTCCATGGAATCTTTTGGCTTTTTCCGGTACCCTGGGCCCTGCACCAAGGAAACACACAAAGGAATCAACATATGGAATATGAAGTGCATCGGGCCGGGGGAATATTTAAGGGGGATGGAACATGGGACGGGGTATTCTGGAAGCATATCCCCGGGTTGAAATTGAAGAATCACATGGGTGA
>JAKSBM010000269.1 GCA_022361135.1 Desulfobacterales bacterium
CCTCCACACAGATTCTCTTCTCCGCGGAACTGCCCAATGCGGCGTCGGTTATCCTGACGGGATTTCGCATCGCCCTGGTCATCAACGTGGGAACGGCGCCCCTGGGATTCCTTGTGGGAGCCGGGGGGCTGGGGGATCTGATTTTTACCGGCATAGATATGATGGAGCCGGCCAAACTGCTGGCCGGTGCCATCCCGACGACCCTGCTGGCCCTGGCCGGCGATTATATATGCGAACTTCTGGGAGTTTTCCTCATTCCCAAGGGGCTGCAGCTGAAAACCAATTAACCCAAATCAAAGAAAGTAAGGAGTATTTATGCGTTTCCCTCTGAAAACCTCGTTTTTAACGGCAGTTATACTGTCCTGCATTCTTCTGTTCTCCGGCGCTGCATCGGCGGAAAAGCAGATCACCATCGGCGGAAAAAATTTTACCGAACAATACATCCTGCCTGAAATCGCCAAACAGCTTCTGGAAAACAAAGGATTCAAGGTGGACCTGAAGACCGGTGTGAGCACCTCCATCGCCAGAAAATCCCTTGAAAGCGGCCAGATCGACCTCTACTTTGAATATACGGGTACGGCCTACACCGTGTTTCATAAACAAAAGGATGCACAGGTCATGGCAGATCCCCAGAAGGTTTTCGACTGGGTCCGCCTGGCAGATGAAAAAAAAGGGCTGACATGGCTGGATAAAAGTGCATTGAACAATACCTATACCATGATGATGAAACAGGACCGGGCCAGCGCTGAAAATATTAAGACCATCTCTGATTTGGGTGAGGCCGTGAATAAGGATCCTAAAAAATTCTCCATTGCCGTGAGTTCGGAATTCTGGGAACGTCCCGACGGCATCAAAAAATTGATGAAGGTCTATGGATTCAGAATGAAAGTGTCACGGATAAAGAAAATGGATCCGGGCATTACCTATATGGCAATTAAAAACGACCAGGTGGATATTGCCATGGGCTTTGCCACCGACGGTCGGATTGCCGCCTTCGGTCTGGCAAACCTGGAAGACGACAAACAATTTTTCCCGGTTTACAATGCCGCTCCGGTGGTTCGCAAGGCGGTGCTGGATCAATACCCTGAAATCGCCCAAATCCTGAAACCCATGGCCGATCAATTGACCACCGGGGAAATGCAGACCTTGAATAAAGCAGTGGATGTGGATCACCTGAAGATTTCCGATGTGGCCAAGCAATGGCTTAAAGAGAAAAAACTCATTTAAGCCTTTGGGTTGACCCATTGCCTTGCCCAAAACGGCTTTTTGTGGATATTCCGGCCTCCATTTCATGGTTTTGAAAAGGGATTTTTGAAAACGGGTTATCCTTGCTAAGCCCCATAGATAAGGCCAAATTAAAGGGGGGAGATCGGTATTCAATACCATCTCCCCCCTTCTATTTTTGGGTATGGAAGAATTTAAATCACTCGAATCCCCGCCCCATGCCTCCACCGAAACCGGCACCACTTTGAAGGTGGGTATCCAGGCCTTGGGTCCAGGGGGCAGCGACCGAAGCATAGGCCACCTTAGCCTTTGTGATATCCGTACCATGATCCTCCGAAATCCCCTGTTTTCCATTCCCCCCATGGTCATCCTTTGGCCATACCTTGTTAGGCAAAAAGCCATTTTCCAGCCCTAAAATAAAAATCCCCCCGGCACCAGGGGCGCCGGGGGGAAGGAAGAATGCCTGTGAATCAGGCCGTCAGGTCAAAATAAAAACCAGAAAGACCACGGAAACGGCCACGGCAGCCCCCACGCCCACGGGGACCCCACCCTGGGTGAGATCCCGGTGGAAGCGCTGTTTTTTAAAGGTCAGGCGCTGGCCCCGGTATCCCATGACAAACCAGAGATTCACCGCACAGAACATGGAGATGTGGATAAAGGATTTCTCACAGAATCGGCTGAATCCTTTCACCATCCCCATGAGACCGGCTTCGGTGGTCCGGTTGGCACCATTCATGCCCTGGTCCAGGAGCTGGTAGGCCTTCCGGGAAAACATGCGGTAGAACCAATCCCCATCCAGGTTCCGGGAGCGGACCTCGGGCACATAGTATCCCGACAGGATGAGCAGGGTAAAGGCAAAGGCCCCGAAGAGCAGCAGCTGGAGCTGGGTGACCACATGGGCTCCGGTGTAGGGGACATAGTTCACCTCAAAGGGCAGCAGGGCGTACAAGGGCTGGTACCAGACGCCGAGCCCCACACAGAGGAAGGCGGCCATGCCCATGGCCAGCAACATGTTCAAGGGCGGCTCCTTGGCCTTTAAACCGGCGTCGTGGCCGAAAAAGGTGAAAAAGGGCACCTTGATGCCGGCATGGTCCACCACGCCGGTGGAGGCAAACTGAAGGACCAGCCAGATCAGAAAGATCTGTTCCTTGGCCGAGGCCGTAACGATCATGGATTTGGAAACAAAGCCGGAAAAGAGGGGGAAGGCCGATATGGAGGCCGCCCCCACCATGCAGAAAATACAGGTCAGCGGCATGCTTTTGTACAGCCCGCCGATCTCGGTACACTTGATTTTCCCCGTTTCC
>JAKSBM010000217.1 GCA_022361135.1 Desulfobacterales bacterium
CCCAGACCCGCCACCTTCCCCCCACCCCCCGAACCCGGCTCAACTCCCGGTTCCTGGTGGCCCTGGTGGAGGGGTTCATCCTCCAGGGAGTCCTGGGGGTGGAGGAAACCTCCATCCGGGAGATGGTGGATCTGGCCATGGCGGTCCTGGTTCCAAGGGCCTAACCCAATGCCCCACAAGGGGCGGAGGCCCCCGTGGAAAAAAGCTTGATCACCGACTCCATTTCCGGTTATCTTTTCCAAACAAATTGGTCCGTAACCCGAAATCAAATGCCCATCGCCCAAGGTTTTCAATGCCATGACCGCGTTCAAAAACATCCTCTGTCTGGACCTGGAATCCGTTCCCAACGGAAAGATCTTCCACCTGGGCGCCCTGCTCAACAATAAAAAATTTGAACGCAGGGATATTTCCTCTGAAACCCAGGCCCTGAAGGCCTTGGCTGATTTTGGCCAAGACGCAGACTCCATCCTGGGCCACAATATCTGCAACCATGATATTCCCCTCATCCGGGAACGACTTCCCCAGGCATCCTTCCTTGAACAACCGGTGATTGACACCCTATTCCTCTCCCCCCTGGCCTTTCCGGAAAACCCCTACCACAAATTGATCAAGGATTATAAACTGGTCAAATCCGGCAAAAACGATCCCGTGGCCGATGCCCGACTCACCATTGAAATCCTTCGGGACCAGGTGGATGCCTTCCTGGCCTTAGAGGAAGGAACGCCCAATCTCCTGAAGTTTTATGCCTTTGCCCTGGGTCTGGAAAAAAAACGCCCCCAGGGAGCCCAGGGCAATGCCCTTATCATAGAAGGCATGGCCGGTGGTGTTCCCAGCCATGGAGAAGCCCGGCAACTTTTCCAGAAACTGTGCAAGGGCAAGGCCTGTCCCAGGGCATTGAAAACCTGCTGGGATAGCTGCTGGAATCAACCCAGAAAACGGCCGCTCCTGGCCTACCTGGTCTCCTGGCTCCAGGTGGCCGGGGGCAACTCCATCCTCCCCCCCTGGGTCAAACACGAATTTCCCCGGCTGGATGAATTCATCCAGACCCTGCGCTACAGCTGCGGGGATTCCAACTGCGACCACTGCCGCAAACAAAACGATGCCCCCTCCCTGCTGAAACGGTATTTTGGATTTGAGGCATACCGCCCCATGGCCGACGGTACCCCCTTGCAACAGGACATCGTTGAGGCCGGGCTCGGCGGGAAATCCCTCCTGGCCATCCTGCCCACGGGTGGGGGGAAATCCATTTGCTACCAGATCCCGGCCCTCCACCGCTTCCACCGCACCGGTGCGCTGAGCATTGTCATCACCCCCCTCAAGGCATTGATGAAGGACCAGGTGGACAACCTAAACCGGACCACGGGTACGGAGGTGGCCGCCACCATCAACGGCGGCCTCACCCTTCCCGAACGGGGGGCCACCATGGAACGGGTGCGGCTGGGGGATGTGGGTATCCTCTACATTTCACCGGAACAATTGCGAAATCAAAGCATTGCCCAGCTCATCCAGGGGCGGGACATTGGCTATTGGATTTTTGACGAAGCCCATTGCCTGTCCAAATGGGGCCACGATTTCAGGCCGGACTACATCCACGTCACGGAATTCATTTTAAAATTAAGCCAACGCCATGGACATATTCCCCGGGTGGGGGCCTTCACGGCCACGGCCAAAAAGGATGTGACCGAAGAAATCCTGGATCATTTCCAATCCGTGCTGGATCTGAAACCGACCCACTTCCAAGGCGGGGTCCACCGGGACAATTTGGAACTCTGGGTCCAGGCCGTCACCCCCAGTGAAAAAAATGACCAGATCGTCCGCCAGATCAAAGAAAGCCTGGAAAAGCGGGGCGGGGCCGCCATTGTCTATTGCAATAGTAAAAGGGGAACCGAAAAAATGGCCCGGTTCCTCCAGGAAAAACAAATCCAGGCCCGGGCCTTCCATTCACAAATCAAAGAAACGGATAAACAGGAAATCCAGGATGAATTTTCCGCCGGAAATATCCCCGTCATCTGTGCCACCAATGCGTTCGGCATGGGCATCGACAAACAGGATATCCGTTTGGTCATCCATGCAGACATCCCCGGTTCCCTGGAAAACTACCTCCAGGAGGCAGGACGTGCCGGGCGGGACCAGCAGGACTCCGATTGCATCCTCTGCTACGAACCCGATGACATCGACCTTCAATTCGCCCTGGCCGGCCGCTCCAAGGTCAGCCAAAAGGAAATCCAAAAAATCCTGAGATTCCTTCGCAAACGGGGACAGAAAACGGAAAAAATCATCATCACCCCCGGTGAAATCATGGCCAGCATCGGCCACCCCCTGGACGACGAAACCACCAAGGCCCACACCGCGGTCAGCTGGCTGGAGCGAAAGGGATTCATCCACCGGGATTTCAATCAAACCCTGTTTTTCCAAGGCCGCCCCCGGGTTAAAAACCTGGAAGCGGCCCAGGCCCTCATGGACAACCTGGATATCTCCCAGCGCACCCGGCAATTCTACACCCGGATCCTCAGCCTCCTGTTCAACATCCAGGCCAACGAAGCCATCTCCGCCGACCACATCTGCACGGCCCTGGGCCAAACCAAGAATCCATCCAATACCCATGTGGATTCCCGCCAGGTCATGATCCTGCTCTCGGACATGGCCCGCATCGGCCTCATCCGGGAAGGCACCCTCCTATCGGCCTTTATCCGCCCCAAGGGGAAGAACAATGCCCCGGCTCAATTGGAAACCTTCATTGAAATTGAAACGGCCATGGTCCAGGCCATGGAAGAGCTTTCACCGGAGGCCGGAACAACAGAAGAGCGGCTGGAAACCTTTAACCTGAGGCGCATGGCCCAGCGGCTCAAGGACCAGGGCCTGGAACAGGTGACCCCCAACACCGTGGATGCCGTCCTGAGAAGCCTGGCACAGGACCGGGGAAAATCCAAAGGGAAAAGCATGAAAATCATGGGACGGCGGGGCATGGACCGATTGGGGATCCATGTCAAATTCCCCTGGGAGACCCTGAAACAGCGCATGGCACTCCGCCACCTGGCCGCCCGCATCGCCATCCGGGCCCTCATTGACAAATTGCCCAAGGGGCAGCAGGCCAGTCGAGCTGAACTCTTGGTGGATTTCTTCCTCACCGACCTGACCCGAAAACTGGCCGCCCCCCATACCAGCCTCTTTGACGACGCAATTACCACCGCCCTGACCCGGGCCGATCATGTCCAAGTGGCCGAAGCGGTTCTACTCTACCTCCATGACCTGAACATCATCCGCCTCCAGAACGGCTTGGGCGTCTTCCGCCAGGCCTTTACCCTGGGGCTGAACCCCCATGCCAAGGGGCGGGGGTACCTCAAGGGCGATTACCAGGCATTATCCCACCATTACGACCAAAAAAACGCCCAGATCCACGTCATGGAAAAATTCGCCCGCCTGGGCCTGGAAAAGCCCAAACACATTTACACCTACATCCGGGACTATTTTTCATTTTCCTTTGACCAGTTCACGGACCGTTACTTCCCGGGCGAAGAAAAAATCATAAAAACCGCCATGACCGGAGAAGCCTATCGAAATATCATCCAAAGCCTGAACAACCCGGTCCAGGAATCCATCGTGGCGGCGGCCATGGACAAAAACATCCTGGTTCTGGCCGGCCCCGGATCGGGAAAGACCCGGACCATCGTCCATCGATGTGCCTGGCTCATAAAGGCCCAATCGGTGATGCCCGAGGCCATCCTGGTCCTATGTTTCAACCACCGGGCCATGCTGGAACTCCGGCGTCGGATCCAAAATCTCACCGGCCCGGCCGGGCGGGGGATCACCGTGATGACCTACCACGGTTTTGCCATGCGCCTTACCGGCCGTTCCTTTCTGGAGTCCGGGGAAATGGATTTTTCCACATTAATCCAGGACGCCACCGCCCTGCTCAACGGAGAGCAAGAAGTGGCGGGCATGGCACCGGACGACGCCCGGGAACACTTCCTGGCCGGCTTCCGTTACATCCTGGTGGACGAATACCAGGACATCGACCAGGAACAATACCGATTCATCTCCGCCCTCACCGGTCGATTAACCGAGGACAAGGAAACCAAAATTTCCATCATGGCCGTGGGGGACGACGACCAGAGTATCTATAAATTCCGCCAAGCCAACTTGAAATTCATCCACCAATTCCGGGAAGATTACCATGCCGAGCCCGTCTATCTCCTGGAAAACTACAGATCGGCCTACCCCATTGTGGAAACGGCCAACGCCTTTATCTCCCAAAACCGGGACCGAATGAAAAAGGAGCATCCCTGTCGGATCAACGGAGGGCGAAGCAGGGAGATTCTGCCCCCGGACCAGATTCCCCCCGCCCAACGGGTCCAGATTGTCCATGCCCCGGATCCGGCCTCCCAGGCCTGTTTTGTGGCCGAAACCATCCAGGCGTTAATGGAAGACAACCCCGATCTCACCCACGGGGACGTGGCCGTGGTCTCCCGCACCGGTCTGGGGTATCCGGCCCTGGTGGCCCTGCGCATGGCCCTGGCCCGCCTTGAAATTCCCTTTTCACGAACCTTGAAAAAGGACCAGGGATTCCCCCTTTTCCGGGCCCGGGAAATCCAAAACCTGTTGGACTACCTGGAGCTGCACAGCAACGACACCCTGGAACCGAAGGCATTGAAAACTCGCTACCTTGAAACCCTTGCTCCGGAAAATCCATGGACACCCCAGCTCGCGTCGCTATTGGAGGCCTGGTGCCAGGCTAACACCCAGGTTCCCATCACCCTCTCCCTGGCCCGGGAATTCATCCTTGAACTCCTCCTGGAGGAACGCCGGGACCACCGCATGGGCAAGGGGGTTTCCCTGGGCACGGTCCACAGCGTCAAAGGCATGGAATTTCCCGTGGTATTTATCCTGGACGGGGGATGGCAAAACCGGGACATGGAAGAGGAACGCCGCCTCTTTTACGTGGGCATGACCCGGGCCGAACAAAGGCTTTACCTCATCAGAACCCAGGACGACACCCCCCACATTCCCTTTCTGGAAAATTCACCCTTCTGCCGGGTATCCCAGGCCCCTCCCCGATCCCTGAGGGGATTTTCTCCCACCATGACCATCTCCATCCTGGGCATGGGAGACCTTTACCTGGGGTATCCGGCCCGTTACCCGGAAAACAGCCCCATCCATACCCATCTATCAACCCTCATCCCCGGAGACCGGGTAAAACTCATCCAGGAGAAGGAACGAATTTTCATGGTGGATAATTCCGATTTCAAGATAGCTGCTCTGTCCAAAAAAGCCGCACGGGTATGGCGCCCCCTGCTGGGAAGTATCATCAACGCCCGAATCCTTGCCATGGTCCGTCGCACCCGGGAGGACGGCAAAGAAAACCAGCCAACGGACATATCCTATCCCGACCCCAAATTGGATTCCTGGGAAATCCCCATTGTGGAAATCCTCCACCAGGCCCCATTTGCCTCCTGGGATGAGTCCCCTCCCAAATGACTGAATGCACCATAGTTCCCGTTGACCCCATAGACCGAAAGGAAGTTCGACGCCATGAAACCCATGCCCCAATGCCCGGCCCCGGTTGATGCCCAAGCCCGGAAGGATGTGAAACCGGTGATCTGCTACCCCGTGGACAGCCTGCCCCAGCCCGATATGCACGGCCTTGAACAGGCCCGTGAACACCTGGAAAAAATAGACCAGATCATCATTCCCCCCAGGGATGCCCGGGTATTTTCCGTTCCCCGGGGTCATTTTTTCAGGATTGTCTCCGTGGAAGGCCCCCAGGTGGGGGACCTCAACCTCTGGGCCGCGGACAACCTTAATGAAAAATTCTACAGCGGCAAAACCCGGGCCCTCCACGGCACCCACCTGGGCTGGGGGGACCGCATGTGGTCCTCCTTCCCCCAGCTTCGTCCCATGGCCACCATCACCCACGACACCCTGGACTGGTATGGATTTGATGAATTCGGCGGATCGGTCCACGATGTCATCGGCACCCGGTGCGATCCGTACACCGGTCGCCTCCTCAGCGGAAACGACTACAACCATTGCTGCCATTCCAACCTCATCCGGGCCCTGGCCGCCCACACCGGCCTTGCCCCGGACCGGGCCGAGCCCCTGGTCCATGATGTCCTCAATGTCTTCATGTGTACCGGATTCACCCGGGATACGGGCCAATATTTCATGAAGGCCAGCCCAGTGCGACCGGGTGATTTCCTGGAATTCTTTGCCGAGATTGATCTTTTGGGCGGCCTTTCCGCTTGCCCAGGGGGGGATTGCGGATCCGAACATTCCAGCGACACCGCCCCCTGCTTTCCATTGAAGGTGGAAATTTTCAAACCCCGTGCCCTGGCCGGCTGGACAACTCCGGCCCCCTCCCCCTACGCCGGTGGGCACGGCCTGTAAATGTTCCCGCCCGCCTGTTTCCAGGCGGGCCATCCCGGCCCAACAGGCAGATGAACTCCAGACAGGGGGATGATCCATGCCACTTGTGACATTCCCATGCCATTGCTGGCAAAATCCACATCCCTTCCCCCCGGCCAAAAACCAGCCCCGCCCCCATTTCAAGGCTGACTTTTTTTACCTATCCCCTGGAATTCAAACCATTTCCCCGGGTGGATCCGCCCCACACAAAAACAAAGTTCATCCACCTGGCACACCCATTGCTATTTGAGCATCCCAGTTTGACCGGCATTCCATGACATTCTGCGCCAATCGTGGAATATCCGGGCTGGGGGCGACCCAGCCATTGACAATTTTCAGAAGAAAGGGCGGATATGAACCCCAGCGACCATGCCATCACCATTGTTGATCTTCACAAATACTTCGGTTCCCTGGAAGTCCTCAAGGGCATCAATTTTTCGGCGGACAAGGGGGATGTGGTTTCCCTGTTGGGCTCTTCCGGATCGGGGAAATCCACCCTGCTCAGAAGCATCAACCTTCTGGAAACCCCGCAACAGGGGGAGGTCTACATCAACGGTGAACTCATCCGCATGGCCGGGGAGGGGGACAAACGCCGGGCGGCGGACAAAAAACAAATCAACCGCATCCGGGGAAGCCTGGGCATGGTTTTCCAAAATTTCAACCTCTGGACCCACATGACCATCCTCCAGAACGTCATGGAAGGCCCCATTCAGGTGTTGGGCAAATCCAAGGCCCAGGCCAGGGAGACGGCCATGGCCTACCTGGACAAGGTGGGGGTGGCCGACAAAATTTCCTTTTATCCCTCCCAGCTCTCCGGGGGACAGCAACAGCGGGTGGCCATTGCCCGGGCCCTGGCCATGGATCCTTCCATGCTCCTCTTTGACGAACCCACCTCGGCCCTGGACCCGGAACTGGTCCAGGAGGTCCTCCAGGTCATGCGGGCCCTGGCCGACGAAGGCCGGACCATGATCATCGTCACCCATGAAATGGAATTTGCCCGGGAGGTTTCCTCCCGGATCATCTTCCTGGACGATGGGGAAATCACCGAAGACGGCCCGCCGGAAGAGGTATTTAACCGGCCCAAAACCGAACGATTTCGCCAGTTCCTGGCCCACAATCCCATGGAAACAGCGTAAACCGGGAAACCGGATTCTCCATAACCCATAAATTCATCCAAGGAGTTACCCATGAAAAAGCTTTTCACCTGCTGCCTCATCGCCCTCTTCCTGGCCTCGGGTTCTGCCATGGCCAAAACCGTAGTCCGCATCGCCAATGAAACCGCCACTCCCCCCTTCAACTTTGTGGACGGCCAGGGCAACATCAAAGGATTTGACGTGGAAATCGCCGCCGCCCTCTGCCAGGTCATGGGCGTGGAAAAGAAAGACGTGATCCAGGACTGGGACGGCATGATCCCGGGCCTGCTTTCCAAAAAATTCGACGCCATCATTTCGGACATGTCCATCACGGCCAAACGACTTAAGGTGGTCAACTTCTCCGACTCCTACTACGATGAAACCGGATTGTTCCTCTCGGAAAAGGGCAAAACCATGGAGTTTTCCCCCCAGGGACTCAAGGGCAAACGCATCGGCGTCCAGCGGGCCACCACCTGGGCCAATTATATCAAGGGCGTCTATGGAAAAACCGTTGAAATCAAATACTACGATGCCCCGGCCGCCCAGATCCTGGACCTGGCTTCGGGTCGGCTGGACCTGGTCCTGGCCTCGGATGTATTCGTCCACAAGACCCTGAAGAGTGAAGATGGGAAAAACCTCCAGGCCATCGGCCCCTTGGTCACGGATAAACAATACATCGGCGCCGGTGTGGGCATTGCCATCCGCAAGGAAGACAAAGCGTTGCTGGAGGCCTTCAACAAGGCCCTGGCCGAAATCAAGGCCAACGGTACCTACGATGAAATCTATGACACATGGTTTAAATAATTTCCAACATGGCAATCCCATGTAAATCCGGGGCCCCGGTCCATTGGCCGGGCCCCATTCTTTCAAC
>JAKSBM010000095.1 GCA_022361135.1 Desulfobacterales bacterium
ACATCGGATTCCATGTCCAATTGGACATCATCAATGGCCTTGAGCTGTCCCCGGGTTTCCTCGTGGGGAAAAGAAGCTTCAAAATCATTGTAAAGATTATCGGGCCGGCTGAAGGAAAAGCCCTTCTGCACCCGCCGTTTGGCATAGAGATCCAGGAGGTCGGCCGCCATCTTTTCCACCTCGGCCTTGGCCTTGGCCTTGGATTTTATCCAACTCTTGGAACCGATCTTATCCAACACTGGAGAATAGCCGTCCACCCCGATGTATTTCCCGATCATTTCAATGCGGTCCACGGGCAGATAGAGCTTGTCGTCATCCTGGTAAACAATGAGGATAAAATCCTGGCGGATGGCCCCCACCTTCAGATTACACAATCCCTCGTAGCGACCGACGCCGTGCTCCAGATGAACCACGATGTCCCCATTTTTCAACTCTTCCGGGGTGATGAGTTCGGTTTTCAGATCCCGGCCACTGCTCTTGCGGCGGCGTATCCGTTTTTTACCAAAGATCTCATTCTCGGTAACCACCACCAAACCCTCATCTTCGCGCACAAATCCCGAGGAGGCATTGCCAATGGTGAAATAGAGGCCCGGCCTTTTTTCCATGACCTGGCCAAAATCCTGGCATTGCACCGGATCCACGCCATAGGGAGCCAAAAGGGAAAGCAGGCGTTTCACCTGGGCCGTCTGGCGAATCACCAAAAGGACACGATGCCCCTCTTCCTGGTGGGCCGCAGCCCATTCCACCAGGGGCAGTAACGGGGATTCGGATCCACTGGCCCGGTGCAAATCCGCCTTGAGATCCTGGTTGTCCCGGCATGGATAATCCAACACAGCGTCGGAATCCGGCTTAAACGCCAGGGAATTCAGCTCGGTCCGCTGGAATTTTTCAACACAGCGTCACACCTCGGGAAAGGGCAGGTAAATGTCGTCCGGAGCCACACAGAGGCGGCCCTCCGAGGTCACGGTTTTGTAATTCAGCAGGGCCTTGTTTTCAAGATCTGCTGCCTTGGACTTTAAAAGATCCGGGGAATCCAGAATGAGGAAGCCGGATTCGGGCAAATAATCAAAAAAGGTATCCAACTCGTCATAGACAATGGACAGCATGCTCTCAATCCCTGGGAACCGGCCAAAATCCCGGAATTGATTCACGTATTCCCGCACCACATCGGCCGGAAGACCCCCGTTTCCCCCGGCCTTGCGCAACCGGGCCAGGACGTGGGGTTTTTCCGATTCAGGGATCACCACCTCCGTGGCCGGCACAATGATGGCCTCGGACAATTCCTTTATTCCCCTCTGGGTATAGGGACTGAAGGTGCGGATGGATTCCACAAGGTCGCCGAAGAATTCCAGACGTATGGGCCGGGAATCGCCAGGGGAAAAAAGATCAAGGATATCCCCCCGCACCGAATACTCGCCAGCCTCTTCCACCAGGGATGCCCGGTTGTACCCGGCGGCTTCCAGGGTCTGAATCAATGCATTCCGGTCGGTTTCTTCTCCGGCCATGATCAATTCGGAGTGATCCATGATCATCTGCCGGGGAATCAATTTCTGGAGCAGATTGTCCACATGGGTAACCATAAAATATCGGGAGGGTCCCGAGTGCAGCAGTCGGGCCAAAACCCCCAAACGGGAGGTGGAGGTTTCCCGGTGGAATGAAAGGCTCTTATAAGGAAGAATATGGTACCCCGGGAAATAACAGATCTGGGATTTCAACTCGGGCATGTAAAAAACCAGGTCATCCATGAACTGCATGGCAGATTTGGCATCGGGCAGGACCGCAACCATGGGTTGCCGAACCGACATGTATAAATTGGCTGCAAGGTATGCCTTATGTGACCCCTCCTGGGGGGTCCGCACAAGTGTGTGGTTCTTGGTCTTAATCTGCTTAATCATGGATGATGTCATGGAATTCCCAATAAAAATGAAGGCCGTTAAAAATAATGGCCTTCATTTAAAAGATACAATCAAAAGAATCAAGGAATAATTCCCAATGCCGGTTTATCCCTAATATTTCATGGCAATTGGAGGCAGCGGATTCAGGGGGAGAGGAGTTGTTTGATCTCGGCCCAAAGGTTTACAACACTTCTGGTGCAAATTGTCATGAAACTTCCGTGTTATTTGAATTTATTGGCCAAATCATTGTCAATGACGTAAATGCAGGCTTCGTTGGCCCCCTGGATGGTATAGCCGAACTTTTCGGAAAGATTTTCAATGAGGAACTTCACATCCCGCTTGATGCGTTTATCATGGGCCTTGAACTTATCCGTATCAAAATCCTTGATGGCATTTCTGAAATTTTCATTGTCAATGAAGGGCTCCAACACCCGCTTTTTCAAATTGTGAACATAGCGCTCATATAGGGAGGCAAAGAGCCGGGTCTCGGAAATATTTTTCCGTTCAATCATCATTTCATGGGTCAGGGTTCGGGTGGTATATTCCTTGAGGACATCCTCCCGGATATCCTGGCGGCGGTCCTTGTCCATGTCCTCGGACAATAACCGATTCTCGATGGATTCGAGAAATTCATCTGTGACATGGATTTCCTCATGGGTGAAAATACACCGGATCACGGAATTGAAATCATTGTTCACTGCGGAAATATAATTTTTAATGTCCTTGGAAATCTGGTCTTCATTATAATAATAGAGGCTTTCCTTCACCTGCTGAAGCACGCTGTAATCGTACATCCGAACCAGGGAATCCAAAAAGCCGGCCGGAATAATTTTCTTGGGCTGGTTATCCATGAGTTTAAAAAAGGAAACCAGATCGGGCATGGAAATCAACCGGTCTTCCTTGGCATATTTGGAATAAAACTCATCGAATAGTTTAATGGAGTCCCGGCCGGACAGACCTTCCTTGCCGTAGATTTCCGACTCGGCAATGATCTTACCCAGCATTTTTTTATCCAGGGCCCGGACATCCTCTTCATCCAACCAGGTGGGGACATTCCCGGAAAACAATTCCATCTTCAAAAGCATCATCCGTTCATCGCAGAAATTCTTATACTTTTCAGATTTCTTGATCCACTCTTCCAACGCCTTGGAGCGTTTACCGATGCGGGTACAGATGATGGTACGGGCAAAATTCTCCAGCACCATGGGCAGGAAGCTGCCCTCGATATGGCGTCCAAATGTATTCAGGAAAATCTTCACCTCGGTGTTCACATCCAGAACCAGGGGAATATCAATGTATTGGATCCGATCGTCAAAGGAAGGAAAATCCCTTATATTCCGTTTATCTTCCGGATTCATCAGGGCAAAAAACAGGGCATCCACCCGCTCTTCAATGTCCTCCACCTTATGAACCCCTTCGGAAATGATATTATGGAGCTCCAAAAGACGTTCCACATTATGGCCTTTGACATCCATGAGGGCATAGACCCCATTGTTGACCTTGGCAAAATTGGAATAGAGATATTGGATGATGTTGCTGTCCTGGAAAAGATTATTGATCCGCCCCTGGAGCATCTGGTTGAAAATAATCCCCTGCTTCAACGGTTTGTCGCCGGGATTGAATACACTGATGCCGTTGCCGATGCGCCGACTGACATAATAGGGTCGGGCATAGAGCATTCTGAAAATATCGGCGGGATGTTCCAGCCGCTCCAAAAGGGCATGGTAGATGGAGGAACAGATGGTGCAGACCTCCTCCCGGAAGACCCATTCATATTCCTTTTCCGTAAAGAGCCGCCACTTGAACTCATCATTTTTAATGAGCTCGTCCAGAACGCTGCGCCGCTGCTCCTTGGGGATGACCAAAAAGGGATTGTCATGGCTGGGACAGGGAACCTCAATGTACTCCTGGTCCGGTATTTGATTTTTCGGGGCATTGTTTCCCCGGCCATTTCCATTGCCGCCGGGCCGTTTTTCATTTTCCACGTATTGAATGATTTTTTCAAAGGTGGAAATATTCAATGCGCCGTCATGGTCATGGAGATCTTTGATATTCAAACGCCAGACAATTTCATATTGCAGCCCTTCTTCGGTATTGGCATAGACCTCATACTGCCGGAGCAGATTATTGAGAAAGGTGGATTTCCCGCATCCATGGGGACCGTAAAAAATATAAATCCGATTCTGCTGGGAGCCATGGCGCAGGTACTCAATCTGTTTCATGAACCGGTTGGCAAAGAGCATGTCCGGGAAATAGGGCTTGGGGGAATCTTCCACAAATAGACGGGCACAGTCATAGCGTGTGAACTTGGGCCGATCCTTTTCATGCCCGATGGTGTCCTCATATTCATCAACATAGCTTCGAATCATGTCGTGGAAAATTTGAAAAATATTCCGCAACATTTTATGGGGACGCTGATTAATGAAACTTAAAAACTCTTCAAAGGGAACGGGCTGAAGCCGCTCATAATCCCGGATATTTTGATCCAGAAAACTCAGGGCCTGGTCGACGGGATCCACTTTAGGGGTTTTGTTGGCCATGATTAATCACAACTCCCGCTTATGCAGTTTACGTTTTTCCATCACGTACAATTGCCGTTTCCACTGGATCTCGGGGGGCTTTTCATCGGTGGGGGGCTGGGCCGTGGGTGTGGCCGGATCCCAGAAATTGGTATAACTGGAACTGGATTCGGGAACAACTACGGGATCGCTGGTTTCCAAATGAACCGGTCCCCCCCACAGATATTCAATGCCAATGAGGGTATTTTCCAAGAAATCCTTTTTCAGAGGCTTACCCTCAAAGCGGTGATTCAGGTAAAGGAGGCCATTGACACTCTTTTCCCGGTTCACCTGGATGTCCGGTGGATGGTAGAGGGTATTGATCACCATCTGCTTATAATCCTCGGCCCGCTTGGACTTAATATAATATTCCCAGGACATCCGCTGCTGGTTAAACCGTTTCCCCGTCACGTAGAGTTTGTATTTAGAAACAAACTCCTGGTCGATGTATTTATTAATAAAAGTGAAGTCGTTCATGGTTTCACGGATCTGGAAAATGCTCTCCTGTCCCGTGTTCTGCTTCAGGTCGAATTCCTGTTTTTCGTGGTCATTCTTCAACAGGTGATATTCAAAGGAATAACGCCCCTTGTCCTCCATCTCCTCAATGTGCTGGAACATGCGCATTCCCAAGGCATAGGGGTTCAACCCCACCTTGGGCAGGGAGGTCACCGTGGCGTTCACCTTGGCAAAATCCGCCTCGTGTCCCTTGATGCGGTCGTCCCGGATAAA
>JAKSBM010000798.1 GCA_022361135.1 Desulfobacterales bacterium
GGCGAACATCGGGCTTTACCATCACCAGGGCGTTTTTGTGGCCTTTTTTGACCTTTGGCTGGGATCCAAAGATCAGAAAATGAACCTGGGCAAGCGTCAGCTTTTCTTTAAAAAAGAAGAAGGCGGGTATCGCATTGTGGGGGATGTCTACAAAAAAAAGGAAGCCCCGTACCAGAAAAAAGGAAGTTATCCCCTGGTCATCGCATCCACCTCACTTTTGAAAAAGCCCTCCGGTGCCGATGAGATCATGGCCGGGGTTGAAAAATGGCTGGAGGCCTGGAGTTCCAAGAATATGAAAGCCTATGCCGGATTTTACGCATCGGATTTTGTATCCGACGGCTTGGGCAAAACCGCCTGGGTGCGGAGAAAAACCCAATTGTCCCGGAAATATGATTATATCAAGGTCGGAGGCCGGGATTTTAAGGTGATTAAACGAAAATACGGATATGAGGTCCGGTTTTATCAAGAATATGAGTCCAGCGCATTTTCAACGGATGGTAGCAAGCAGCTGAAATTGAAGAAAGAAGGTGGGAAATGGAAGATATTTCAAGAGAACTGGAAAGAGAAATAGCGCGTTCAAAACCGGCGCCATTTAAACGTGAGAGCGGACGCAGTATTTTAATTATCGATTCCCAGGGCAGTATCAGAAGTGGGGATTATATGCGGCCACTGATACGGATTTGTCTGGGGGTGGCCTGCATTGGCCTCATTGTTTCCGGCGTCTGCTATTATTATTTCAGCTCCATGTCCCGCCAACATGATCAATTGCTTCAACGTGTCGATCAATTGTCTTTGAAAAATCAGCAGTTGATTAAAGAAAGGGAAGTGCTGATGGCACGCCTTGTCATGTCTGGGAAAACAGCCGCTGTTGAAAAGAAAAAGGATACGCCTTCCAATGTTGTCAGCCGGCCGTCCAAGCCGGCCCCGGTTGGAAAGACCGCTGAAAAGCCTTCCGTGAAAGCCAAGAATGTCGCCCCTGCTGTGGCGCAGCCCAAAAAGAAAGCAGGGCCCTCGCCCGTTCCTTCCACCGTTGCCATTGATAAGTTCAGTTACAAGCACAATCCGGACACCCAGCTTCTGCGTTTGAAGTTTAACATTCAGAATGCGTCGGGAAAGGACGAGGTTTCCGGGAGGATCTTCGTGGTTCTGGAGCCTGTAAATAAAAAGGATCCATGGCTTGCTTTGCCCCGTGCCGTCGTAAAGGGGGGCCTGCCGACAACCCCCGAACGGGGGCAATACTTCTCCATACAGCGATTCAAACCGGTGAGTTTTAAAGCCGAAGGTGCAGGGACAAAATTGAGATATAAGTCCGCATCCGCCTACGTATATAATGATAAGGGTGAAGTTGTCTGTCGGGAAAGCATTCAATTGGTTAAGGAAGGCAACATTGAATAAGAGCATTAAATATTTGAAAAGAGGTTTGCTGGCCTGGATTGCACTGGCGTTGCTGACGGGCTCAAGTGTTTATGGGGGCCAGCGAAATCACACCGTCTATTTCGAAGGGGAAGAAAACGAACTCCACGTTTACCGGATCATTGGAAACAAGCCGGGGAAAACCCTTCTGATCATCGGCGGCATCCAGGGAGATGAGCCGGGCGGATTCCTTGCCGCTGATTTTTACGCCGACTTTTCCCTGGAAGTGGGGAGCCTTATTGTGGTTCCCCGGGCAAATTTTCCATCCATTCTTAAAAATGAGCGCCAGATCAATCAGGATATGAATCGGAAATTTGCCGACGACAATGCAAAGAATTATGAGGGCAAGGTCGTTGCGGTTCTTAAGAAGTTGATTTGTGAAAGCGATTGTTTTTTAAATCTCCATGAAGGTTCCGGAATCTATTCCCCCCAGTGGGAGAGCGAAACCCGGAATCCCAAAAAATTCGGCCAGTCCATCATTGCAGACGATTCCATCCTGGATCGTGGGGGGGATGGAAATTCCGTGGATCTTGGAGAAATGGCCAGCCAGGTCATTGAAAGGATTAATCGGAATATAAAGGATCCCAAGCATCGATTCCATTTTAACAATCACAGAACCAACCAACCCAATACCATCCACAAGGAGCAGCGGCGGTCGGCCACCTATTATGCCCTCAATACGTGTAAAATCCCCGCATTTGGTGTTGAGTCCGCCAAGGCGCTTCCCCTTGAACAAAAGGTGCGTCAACATATCTATGCCATAAATGGATTCATGGATTTGTTGGGCATTGTGCCGGAGACGCCGGGAATCAATTTAAAAAAACCGGAAATGCAATACATGATTATTTCGGTGAATGAAAATATTCCCGTGGTGGTGGGAACCATGCAGCGTCTCAAGATCAAAAAAGGAGACCGCATCCAGGTCCATGATATTGTGGCCAATTATGAACGGGGTCTGAGTGTGGATATCATTGGTGCTGGAAATGAATTCAATGATATGAAAAAAAAGGTGGCCATCCTTGAATCCACCCGTATTGTGGCCCGCAAGGATTCATATGCCTGCGGCAGTGTCTTTGTGGATGTGGTGGAAGAGCAGGACGGGCAGTTCCAGGGAATCACCCTGTCCCAGCCGCCCAAGACCAAGGTGCTCAAATACAAATTCAAGGTCAATGGGACCACCGTCATAAAAAATAATTTTGAGATACTCTGCATCCGCAGGGGAGATCAGGTTGGCATTGTGGACATTATTTCCGGGGATGTTGATCCATCGGAATATGTGGTAAACTTTAAAGGATTTGTGGGCAACCACAGCAAAAATAATGGTGAAGACAGGGGATACCTGATTGATACCGGGCGAAATGTTCTCATACCCAGATATTCCTTGGGTAAGCAGGGCAAAGAGTATCTGATCGTGACCACCCTCAACGGGAAAGAAGTTGGTAAGATTTACGTGGAAATACAATCCTAAGGGAATTAGAGGAGATGCGCTGTGGGAAAGAAAGCCAATAACAATCTTTCGATTATTGACCGGGAGCTGAAAATAGAGGGGTCCATATCCAGTAGGGGGAAACTTATTATTAAAGGGGAGGTGACGGGCAGTATAGAAGGCGAAGAAGTGATTATTGCAGAAGATGGTCGGGTGGCATCCAGTGCAACACAGGTGGTCAGCATTACCATTGGTGGAGAATTCCAGGGTGAGATCGTCGCCTCCAAGGAGCTGGTCATCCTAAAGACCGGTACCTGTTCCGGAAAGGTGGAATGTAAGGATCTCATCGTTGAAAATGGCGGTATTTTAAATGCCGAGGTTTCCTGTAAAACCAGTGTGAAACCATCTGACAAAAGGGAGTCTAAAAAAAGTCTTCCGGGAATTGTTCCAGGGAAACAGATCGAATTATAGAATATGCTTGACAAGTATACAAAAATTATGTAGATATTGCCGATTGTGTTTATGAATGAGGAGCAGTGAAAACAGTGAAAAAATATACGTATAGTGCAAAGAGAACAGACAACAAAGAGAATTGGTGTGTGATTGATGCTTCAGATAAGGTGCTCGGGAGACTCGCGTCTCAGGTCGCCTATCGGATTAGAGGGAAACATAACCCCCTTTATACTCCCCATGCCGACATGGGCGATTGGATTGTCGTGATTAATGCCGACAAGATTCGTCTGACCGGTAACAAGATGGAGCAGAAAAAGTATTACAGACATTCCGGCTATGTCGGAAGCCTGAAAACCACCACTGCCAAAGAGCTGATGGAAAAGAAACCTGAAGAAGTTATCCGCAAGGCGGTTCAGGGGATGTTGCCTAAAAATCGGCTGGGCAGAAAACTTGGAAAAAAATTATTTGTTTACGCAGGTGATCAGCATCCCCATGCTGCACAGAAGCCTGAAGTAATTGACATCTAAGAAAATAGAGGACGCAATAATATCAATGGAAAGTGGAAACGTATTCTACGCGACGGGTAAACGGAAAGATTCAGTGGCCAAAGTGTGGCTTGTGCCTGGCAACGGAAAGGTAACTATCAATAATCGGGAGCTCGAAGATTACTTCGATATCGATGTGAATCAGAAATCCCTGGTTTCTCCCTTGATGTTGACCGAGAAACATGAAGCCTTTGATATTAAAGCAACCGTACAAGGTGGTGGGCAGACCGGTCAGGCAGGTGCAGTTCGTCTAGGTGTTTCAAAAGCATTGGTGCTTTTCGATCCCGAATTGAGAGGGGTATTGAAGAGCGCTGGCTTCCTGACCCGTGACTCCAGACAGAAAGAACGTAAAAAGTACGGAAAGAAGGGCGCAAGAGCCAGCTTCCAGTTCTCAAAAAGGTAGTATCCTTAAGCAGTTTTTCTCGTGCTCGAAGGGGGGACAATTTATTGTTCCCCCTTTTGTGTCTAATCTATGGAGACGCATGGTTGATGAAAAACTATCTCTTCTACGACGTTGAAACCTCCGGATTAAATCCGGCCTTCGATCAGGTTCTCACCTTTGCCTGTATCCTGACCGACCTTCAATTCAATGAAATCCAGCGTAAAACAATCACCGTTCGGCTTCGGCCGGATGTGATACCGTCACCCCACGCATTTATTACCCATCGACTGAAACCCAGTGATTTGGTCCATGGTGTTTGTGAATTTGATGCGGCCCGGGAGATACACGCCCTGCTGAATCGTCCGAACACCCAGAGTATTGGTTATAATTCCCTGGGGTTTGATGATGATTTCCTGCGGTTTATGTTTTATCGGAATTTGTTGGATCCCTACGCCCATCAATATGCAAACGGCTGTTCCCGGGGGGATATCCTCCCCCTTGCGGCATTGTATCGCGTCTTCGGGGCAGATGTTCTCCATTGGCCGGTATTGGAAGATGGAAAACCCACCTTAAAGCTGGAGTTTATCACCCAGGCGAATGCCTTCGAAACATCGGGCAAGGCCCATGAGGCCATGGCCGATGTGGAGGCCCTTGTTGCATTGACCAAGGCCTTTGCCGGAAAGCCGGAGATGTGGGCTTATGCCATGGGTTTTTTCGATAAAAATACGGATATGGAAAGGCTTCGGGGGCTGGATCAGGGTTGGGCTGTTCCCTCTCGATCCGGTTTTAAGGTCGGCATCATGGTGTCGCCGGGATTCGGGGCCCAATCCGGCTATTTGGCCCCTGTCCTCCAGATCGGCAACTCCATTCCCTATAAGAATCAGACGCTGTGGTTGCGCCTGGACCAACCTGAAATCCTTGATCCGGATGAAGAAACGGGATTGTTCCAATGGTTTGTTATCCGAAAGCGGCCTGGGGATCAGTGGTTGGTTCTACCCACCCACGATCGATTTGTTCAACGACTCCTTCCCGGGGCCAGGGACCAGGCAAAGCATAACCTCAAGCATTTTCAAGAAAACCAAGCCTTGTTTCTCAAGACCGTTGATCATCACCAGGCCTTTAAGTATCCGGATGTTCCAAACGTGGATTTGGATTCCAGACTTTATCAGGATGGTTTTTTTTCGTATAAGGAAAAAGCTGATATTGCGAAATTTTTCGCAGAAGAGGCGATTTCGGAAAAAATCGCGGTTTGTGAGTCCATGGAAAGCCCGAGGGTAAAGAATATCGCTTTGCGAATTATCCATCGGAATTATCCAGATGAAGCAGGGGAATTTTCAAGTGGCGAATTTCAGGAGCATTTGGATAAAATTGCATCGGCCGGTGATGGTGTTGTGGGATACAAGGGCGATATTAAGTACGCACTCCCCCAGTGTCGGGATCACATGGATGATCTCATGGACGGTGAAATGGAGTTGGACCCAGAGCAGGTTGAGGTTTTAAGCGAATTGAAGGACTACATTGACCAATTGTTTTGATCAGTTGGCTTTGGAGCGAAGGCGTTTTAATTCGTCGATTTGAGCATTGTGGATAAACCGGCTCAGGATCTCTTCGCTTTCCTGGGCTATGGCAATAATTCGAAGACCCACAAGTAAATGGCTGTCTGCGAATTTGCTGTGGATTCTGGCGACCTGGGCCTTGACGGCGAATGTGCCGGCGGGGATTCTTTCATCTCGGTGTATCAGTGTCATCCCCAGCATAAACGTTTCGTAACGTTTTAATTTGGCGATGGGGTTCTGTGCACCCTTGAGTTGGCCGGGGA
>JAKSBM010000571.1 GCA_022361135.1 Desulfobacterales bacterium
GCGAAAGGATTTATGGCTGAGATGAAAAATATTGTCAACGAAAATTTATTTTTATCTGGAAAAGGGTGGAAATGGGGAAAGAAAAGAAAAATTAAAATGTGAGAGTTTATTGGGTTTTATTTAAATAAAACAATATTTTGTGATGAAGTTGTGGTTTTTTAGGACGCAGCTGTTTGCGGTTGTATTTTTAAATCGTTAACGATCTTGAAGCGGGCGGAAGCCCCGCTAATGCCCCTGAAATATGGATTTTTCATCCGGCCTTGTGTATAGTCGGGCCGTTGTTTTAATCCAGAAAGCCGGAAAGGATCGTTATGGCACCCAAATCCAAGGAGAAATCATCCCATTTATCCGCTGCCCAGCAGGTGGCGGAGCAGCATATTCGCGATTCAATCATCCGGGGGAGCCTGGCGCCCGGGGCCCATTTGAAGGAGAGTCGATTGGCGGAGGAGCTGGGGGTGAGCCGGTTCCACGTCCGGGAGGCCCTGCGTTTCCTCCAGGCCGATGGTTTGGTGGAGTCGGTGCCCTACAAGGGGAACTTTGTCCGGCGGTTTTCCCAGCGGGATGTGGTGGAGCTGTTTTCCGTGCGGGGGGGGCTGGAAGAGGTGGCCGTCCGGCAGATGATCCCCCGGCTCACCGACGACATGGTGGAGGCCTTCAAGGAGACGGTGGTGGAGATGGAGCGGCTGGAAAAGGCCGGGGATCTCACCGGGTCGGCGGAGATGGACCTCCAGTTCCACCGGTTGATCTGCGAGTTTTCAGGGAACCGGCGGTTGCTGGAGATGTGGGAGAGTCTGGCCCACCACGTCAAACTCTTCCTCTTCATGGAGAAGAGCGGCTACGGGGTGGACACGGCCTATGTCCTGACCCATCTGGATCTCATCGATGCCATGGAGCAGCGGGACGTGGCCCTGGCCGAAGCCCACGTGAGAATCCACCTCAACGGGGGGATGAAATACCTGCTGGAAAATATCTTTATGGATTAGCCGGGTCGAAATTGAAAAAGGGCCCCGCCGTTTTTTGGAATGGCGGGGCCCTTTTATCTTGAGCGATCCCGGCAGCGTCGGTCCGCTGCCGGGGGATGGTAGGTTAGGCGTTTTTTCCCTGGCAATTCATTTTCAGGAATTGCTCCAGGCGCTGCTCCTTCTGGTAGATACTCATGTAAGCCGAGGCCACATCTTCAATGGCGGTTTTCTCCCCCGAGGCCACGGCATGGACCTTTTGGACCAGCCGCTCTCCGGCATCTTTGGCGGTTTCTTCGCCTTTCATGATTCCGGTGGCATCGATGTCCTGGTCCTCGGTGATGAGTTCGGGATTGCCCGATACCCGGATGACCGGGACCAGGGCGTTGTTGAAGCCGGCCCCGCCGCTGGTCCAGACAATGGCCTGGCATCCCATGGCGGCGAAGTTCACGGCCGAGGCCCCGCAGAGGTGGGTGGCTTCGGAGAGGTAGAGGCCGGGTCTTGCCGGATCCGGGGTTTCAATGCCCCGGGGACCGGCTTCCAGAATCCCCATCACTTCCCGGCTGCCGAACTTGCTGATGGCGCCCAGGGTCTTTTCTTCAATGGTGGTCAGGCCCCCGGTGCTGTTGCCCACACTCATGATTTCCACGTCGCTGCCCGGGACATGCCAGCGCTTTTCCTCGGCAGAGACCAGGCGCAGGAACTTTTCTTCCACGGCCGGGTCGTTGATGCGGTCGATGATGTAGTCCTCCCCGCCGATGAGCTCAATGAGCTCCCCGCCGATGACGGTGGCTCCGGCGTCGATGAGGCGGTCGGCGGCTTCCCCCACGGTGGGGTTGGAGGCCAGGCCCGAAGAGGTGTCGGACCCCCCGCATTTGACGCCGACAACGAGCTTGTTGATATCCACGGGTTCACAGGGCACGGCGGCGATGGCATGGTCCAGCTTTTGGGCCAGTTCCCGCCCGGCCTGGATGGCCTTGACCGAACCGCCGCATTCCATGATTTTCAGGGTCTCAACGGGCTTGCCCGTTTCACGGACCGGGGCGGCAACCACCTCGGGATCAATGCTGCCGCATCCCATGGAGGCCACCAGGATGCCCCCCACATTGGGGTTTTTCCCGCAGCCGATGAGGTTGGCCAGCAATTCTTCGTTGCCCGCCATCATGCAGGTGACAAAGTTGGTGATGACCACGGCCCTGGGGAATTCCCGGGCAATGGCCTTGCAGACACCGTCGGCGCATTCGTCCACGGCCACGATGAGCATCTTGTTCCGGATTCCGGCCTTGCCGTCGGGTCTCAGATAACCGTTAAACTGCATGGTCACCTCCCATGGGGGATTTGACGGGGCCGATCTCTTTATCTTCCAGTCCCATCTGTTTCAAAATTTCAGTGATGATTCCCGGGGGAATATCGATGCGGTTGCTCCGGGCATTGTGAACATGGACCAGGCTGCCTTGGGCAATGTCCAGGGAGGCGTAACCGATGGAGACCCCGTATTTGAAGATCTCTTCTCCTGCGGGGATCTCGGTGAGGGCGATTTTGTGGCCCGGCCGGACATCTTCCAGGATCTGGATGGGGGCCATGGAGTTGCCCGACTTGTCCACGGGGCTCACCTGGCTGCCCGAGGGCAGCAGGGTGAGGGCGGTGGCCACATTGTCGGCGTCGGCCATGATCAGGGCTTGGGTACGGATCGGGTTCATAGGGTTTCCTTGATTTCCTGTTCGGTTTTATGGGCAAAGTCGGCCTTGATCCAGCCCAGCATGCCGTAAACCATGTAGCAGATGATGAAGGTCAGGGGAATGGCGGTGACAATGGCGCAGGTTTTGATGGTGTTCAAAGGCGCGTTGATGAACATCATGGCCAGGGGAACGGCCGAAAGCATGACGCACCAGAAGAGGCGGTGCATGGGGGAGGGGTCTTCCCCGGTGCGCAGCCCCGGGGTGACCGTGGCGGCCATGGTGTAGGCGGCGGAGTCCAGGGTGGTGGCCAGAAAGAGGATGGAAATCACGGAGAAGGCCAGGATAAAGGCACCGCTCAGGGGCAGGGTGTTGAGGACCTGGACGATGGCGGTGTTGCCCAGGCCGGAACCCACCAGTTCGGCCACTTTAACGGCACCGGTGATGTTGGCGTCCATGGAGAAGTTGCCGATGATGCCGAAGAAGAACCAGCAGCCGGCGCTGCCGCTGATGAGCATGTTGATGATGACCGCGCGGATGGAGCGACCCTTGGAGATCTTGGTGACAAAGAGGCCCACAAAGGGGGTGTAGGTGATCCAGTAGAGCCAGTAGAAAATGGTCCAGCCTTCGGGGAAACCGGAGTTGTCGATGGGATCGGTCCACAGGCTCATGCGGATGAAATCCTGGAGCATGTTGCCGATGCCGTTGGTGGTGGATTTAATAATGAACAGGGTGGGGCCCACCAGGAAGAGGGTGATGCAGAAGGCAATGGCAAAATAGGTGTTCATGCTGGAGATGCGCTGCATGCCCTTGGAAATCCCCACGTAGGAGCTCAGGGAGAAGACAGCGGAGATGGCCAGGACCACGCCCAGGTTCAGGCTGAAGGAGGGCGTCATGCCGAACATGGAGCAGAGGATTTCCGTGACCATGGGAACGGAGACCCCCAGGGTGATGCTCAAGCCGCCGAAGCAGGTGAAGATGAAGATGACATCGATGATGCGGCACAGCAGCTTCCAGGCCGGGCCGGTTTCCTTTTTGTTGAGGATGGCGGTGCAGACGGCGGAGAGGCTGAGCCCGGGGTTCTTGCGCACGTGGAAATGGTAGGCCACGGGCAGGGCGGCCACACAATAGGTGGCCCATGCACTGATGCCCCAATGGAAGAAGTTGTAGGAGGTGGAGATTTCGTAGGCCGCGGAGGTGTGGGCGGCGATGCCCATGGGCGGGGCATTGAAATAATAGGCCCATTCACAGAAGGACCAGTATACCGTGGCCGATCCCAGACCGGCACAGATCATCATGGCCACCCAGTTAAAGGTGGAATATTCGGGGGTACCTTCCCCCAGTTTGATGGATCCGTACTTACTCAGGCCCAGGGAGACCAGTAGGACCACCCCGGCAAACACCAGCAACAGCACCGGGGTGCCGAAGAGCATGGTGAAAAGGTTGAAAATAGAGTTGGCCCCGGCTTTCCCGGCTTCCGGGTAAAGGGTCAGGCCCATGACAATGGCGGTTACGATGATGATGCTCGTCACCAGAAGGGGCATATCGAGCTTGCTTTGCTTGGTCATGCTACTTAAATTCCTGCGCTTTGTTAAAATTGAATTTTATAGGTTTCGATGATGTCTTCATTGAGTGTCACGCCCAGGCCCGGGGTGTCGGGCACGGTGACGTATCCGTCCTCCATGGCCACGGGATTGGTCACCAGATCGGTGAACAGGGCGGAGTCGCTCTGGGAAAATTCAATGAGATCCCCGTGTTTGGATGCGGCCAGGAAGTGGACCGTGGCCGCCAGAAGAATGCCGGTGCTGAATCCGTGGGGAACCAGCTGAATCCCGGCCATATCGGCCATGTCGCCGATCTTCTTCATTTCGGAGATTCCGCCGCAGCGGGTGATGTCCGGCTGGACAATGTCGGGTTTGCCCCGTTCGATGAAGTCCCGGAATTCGTACCGGGTGGCCAGGATTTCTCCGCCGGAGATTTTCTGGGTGGCGGCGGAAGAGAGCCGATGGTAGGAGTCCAGATCATCGGAGGGGACGGGTTCTTCAATCCAGGTGAGGTTGAATTCCTCCATGCGCCGGCTCATGGCCAGGGCATTGCCGAAGGTGCGCCAGCGGGAGACCATGTCGATCATCAATTCAATGTCCGGCCCCACGGCTTCGCGTACGGCCCGGACCACCTCAACGTCGTGGTCGGCGTCCAGACCAAAGGCGGCACCGCCGAATTTCAGGGCTCGGAATCCCTTGTCCACCAGCCCCTGGGCCAGGGGAATATTGGCCTTGGGATCGTCTTCGGGGATAAAGGTGCCGTAGGCTTTGATCTTCTCCCGGTACTTGCCCCCCAGAAGGGTGTGCAGGGGAACCCCGTAATGCTGGGCGGCAATGTCCCACAGGGCGATGTCGATGGCACTCATGGCATGGATGGCGACGCCCCGCCGGCCCATGTAGCTGGAGTAGTCGTACATCTTGTCCCAGAGTTTCTGGATTTCCAGGGGATTTTCTCCCAGGATGAGATCTTTCAGGCCGATGCAGGCCAGGTTGCTGTCCGGCGTGTCCACGAAGGCCTTGATCACCATGGGAGATGAGTCGGATTCTCCCACGCCCACCAGCCCGGTATCCGTATGGATCCGAACCAGGACGGCATCTTCTCCCCAGACACAGGTCTGATTACGCTCAGGAATGCGTAGACAGATTACTTCAACATTTGTTATTTTCATTCATCCTCCTGTCACTTCGGCGGGTGCACCGAAATTTTAAATTTATGAACCAAAACTTAAAATTTGCAATGTGCGTGCCGGGGTGTCAGGGGGATTCCTTTTTGGGGGGAGAATGGCCCGTGGATAGGGGGATGGAAGCGGCTTAACCCTGTTCGGGCTGCCGGGATTGGGGCGGGGAGAAACCGAGTCGGCAATGACTCGGCAAAATCCAGGCGGGCCGTGTCACACCGGCCCTTTTTACGGGGTGAGTCATGGGTGACTATGGTGAGGCGCCGGCGACTCAGTCCTTGCCCAGGTGTTTTCGAATGAGGCGACTGGCCCGGGATTGACTGATTCCCAAGGCCTTGGCCAGCTTTCTGGAACTTTTATGGCGGCTGAAGCCGTGGGTGACGATGTGCTTTTCCACCGTGGCCAGGGCCTGGTCCAGGGAGTCCCAGTTTTCCCCCATGGCGTGGGTGATGGGATCAATCTGGTAGATTCGTTTGGGCAGGTGTTTACGGTCGATGACCCCGTCCTTGGTGGTGACCACCAGCCGTTCCATGACATGGCTGAGCTCCCGGATATTGCCCCGCCAGGGGTATTGCTTGAGCAGGTGCATGGCATCGGCGGAGACGGTTTTCTTCAATGCGTATCGCTTACCGTACTGGTTCAGGAAATGGTGGACCAGGGGGGGAATATCCTCCATGCGGTCCCGCAGGGGGGGAATCAGGATTTCAAATACATTGAGCCGGTAGTAAAGGTCTTCCCTAAAGGCCTTGTTGCGCACCATTTCCCTGAGATTGCGATTGGTGGCCGCCAGGATGCGGATGTCGGCCTTGCGGGAATTGGGGGAGCCCACCTTGCGGTATTCCCGGTCCTGGACCACGTGGAGGAGTTTGGCCTGGAGGGCCAGGGGCAACTCGGAAATCTCGTCCAGAAAGAGGGTGCCGCCTTCGGCCTTGGCAATGAGGCCTTCCTTTTCCGTTTCCGCCCCGGTGAAGGCCCCCCGGCGGTGGCCAAAGAGTTCCGATTCAAAGAGGGAGGCCTGGATGCTGGCGCAGTTCACGTTGACAAAGGGCTGGTCGGCCCGGTCCCCCTGCTCGTGGATGTATTTGGCAATGAGGCTTTTGCCGCTGCCCGACTCACCCAGGACCAGCCCCGGGGAATCAAACTCCGCCATCTGATGGGCCAGCTGAACCACGGCCTTCATGGCTTCGCTGCGATAGATCAGCCCCTGGCGGTATCGCTCCGGCGGATTGTCCTCCAATTCAATGACATCCACCAGCCGTCGGATTTCTTCGGTTTTAATTTTATCCCGCACACTCATGGCCACGTATTCGATCTCTCCGTTTTCATCAAAGAGGGGGAGGGAGATGGTGTGGATCTTGGCACCGATGTAGGTGGTCTGCTCCTGGTGGAGGGGGGCCTTGAGCTTGAAGACATAGGGCAGGGTGGAGAGGTTCCAGCACTGGTCGTCCTCGTCGGTGAAATCCCAGAGGGTCCGGCCGATCATTTCCTTCTGGGTGTAGCCGTAATGGCGTTCACAGGCCCTGTTGGCATAGACAATCCGGTATTGCTTGTCATAGACGATGATTTCATCGTGGAGATTGTCCACCAGGCGGGCAAAGGTCTTAAAGCTGAGACCAAAATGGTCTTTTTTCTCTGGCATTCTTGCGGGTCTTTCCATTTGTGATTGTTGCACTAAGGAAGGGTTTACCCTTGATTTCAAGAATTTGCAAGGGGACAGGGAAATATGGATGATCGTTGTTCAGAGGGGTGATGCTGGATTTGCCCCTCCCCCATGGATCACGGGGGAGGGGCAGAAAGCATGGATCAGGCGGGATTGGGCTCCGGGTTGTCCTCCACATGGATTTGCACGGTTTCCAGTTTTTCGTAGGGCTGGCCGTCCAGGTTGAACTGCCGCCCGGCCTTGCGGATGACGATGCGGTGCTCAAAGAGCTCAATGGAGCCGGTGTCGTTGATCCCGGTGAAATAGATGCATTGGACCCCC
>JAKSBM010000642.1 GCA_022361135.1 Desulfobacterales bacterium
CCCAGTCTTCGCATGCGAAAGACCGATATCATTCTTTTGGCGGATCATTTCCTGGAAAAATACAGCCGAGAACACGGCAAGGCCATCAAACGAATCACCACCCCGGCCATCGACATGATGATGGAATACCATTGGCCGGGAAATGTCCGTGAGTTGGAAAATTGCATTGAACGCGCCGTGCTTCTATGTAACGAAGGGGCCATCCACTCCTACCATCTGCCCCCCACACTCCAGACGGGAACCAAATCCAAGACCCTGCCCCTGTCGTTGGAAACCGCCGTGGCCAACCTGGAAAAGGAAATTCTCATGGATGCCCTTAAAAACACCCGGGGAAATACCAAAAAGGCAGCCCGACTCATCGGAATCACGGTGCGCAAATTTTCATACAAAGCCGCCAAATACCAAATCCATTACAAGGATTATCGCTAGGCAGGATATTAAAATGGCGTCAAGGGATCGCCACGACGCCGAATGTCTGCCGAAATGATTTACCGCGAAGGGTTCAGAAGCCCTTCAGCTGAAAATGTTTCACCCAAAGGGGGGGAGGGATGATCGCAGACCCCCTTGCCCCCCATTGGAAATCATCATGGAAAACGGATTTACTTCCACCGCCCCGGTCTACGCCACCCCATGAGCCCCAAAAGCCCCGTCCCCACAAGCAAAAGGGTGGAGGGTTCGGGAACCGGATTGGGTGTATAGTCAAATCGAATATCGCTTAAATAAAAATCGTCGTCTACTTCATCGGCTTGGATACCAAACCGAGTTCCGTCATATCCATCGGTTCCGAGTAAGACAAACCCGGCGTTCATCACATAGGTTTCCAGATTGGCAGAAATCGGGGTGGAGCCAACAATAAAGTCAAATTCATCATCGGCTTCCTGGGATTTAAATCTCACACCCTTCAGGGTAACGGGATCACTGAAGGTCAGCCAGAGCGTTTCCTTTTCACCGTTTCCATCTATGAAGTCCTCATCCGCCCCAGTTGATTTGATCCCCAAACCGTTGGTACCCCGGGACACCGTGCCCGCCTCGGGATTGGCCGATTCGCCTGACAAATATGTCCCCGTGACGGACAACTCCAATTCCGAATTCAGATCAAAGGTGAGTTGGGTGCCGTCCACTGCCGTTGAAGTGGAAAAATTATAGCTCAGGGTAGCGGCCCCTGCCGGGGAAAAGGGGAGTGCTAAAATCATAAAACTCCATAAAAAATATATATATTTCATATCATCCTCCTAAATTATATATCGAACACATGGTGTTCGTTTTAATCTCATTTTAAACGGTTCACCCACCATTACAGGTGACCATAAAATTCCTCACAATAGAACTTGACTAAAATGGTATAAACAGGGGAATATCGGGCGGGGAAGTAGAAAAAACTAAGTTAGCAACATATAACAACCACTTCACAAAATAGTCTTTTTTTCAACACTGTCAATTGGAATTCACAATAAATTTAAGAACAAAGGACCATTGACAGGATAAAATTAAAAAAATCATGAAAATTTTAAATTTTATTTTTTCCTGGTTTTATTTTTGCATAGTTTTTAAATTACCCTCCTGAATCCAGGGATCAGGGGAGAAATACGGTGGATCTATCCTTTCAACCCAAAATGAGAAGGGCATGTCATGAAAAACTGTCTCATCTGTCTCGGTATCACCCTGTTCCTGACTGTCTCATGTCAGAACAACACCATTCCCCCGGGAACCACCCCGGATGGATCTCCTCCCCCCCCACCGGCCCATACCACACCCGTGACCTCCACGGAACTTTCCCAATTTTACGAAGCCGTGGGCACCATCCGTCCCCTCACCGAATCGGTATTGGAGGCCCGGGTGGGCGGCCAGATCCTGAAAATCCATGCCACGGCCGGAGAACGGGTGGAAATGGGGCAATGCCTGGTGGAATTGGACGGCCGCAGCCTCAAGGCCCGGCTGCGCCAGGCCCGGGAGGGGGAATCCGCCGCCCGTAACGGTCTGAACCAGGCCCTCAAGGCCGTGGATGAAGCCCGGGCCGGACAGGAGCGGGCCCGGGCCGACTACCAGCGGACCCAAACCCTCTTTGAGAAACATGTGGTCCCCTCACAAAAATTGGATCTGGACAAATCCGCCTTTCTCCAGGCCCAGGCCCGACTGGCCCAAAGCCGCAAGGCCGTGGACGTGGCGCGATCCCGACTGGCCCAGGCCGGTGAGGTGGTCCGGGAGGCGGATATCGCCCTGGAATACACCCGGATCAAGGCGCCGGCCGCCGGGGTGGTGGTAAAACGCCATGTGGACCCCGGAGACCAGGCCCTGCCCGGAAAACCCCTGATGGTCCTCCAGACCAGCGGCGCCCTTCGCCTGGAAGCCCAGGTGAGGGAAGGGATGATGGCCCACATTAGAAAGGGGGCTGCCTACCCCGTGGTGATCCAAACCGCCCAAAGGGAGGTCATGGCCCTGGTGGACGAGGTGGTTCCCTATGCCGATCCCCAAACCCGAACCTTCATTGTCAAAGCAGCTCTGCCCCAAACCCCGGGCGTTTATCCCGGCATGTTCGGGCGGCTGCGCATCCCCACGGGAAAAACCCGGGCCCTCATGGTTCCGGCCAATGCCCTGACCCGGGTGGGCCAATTGGAAACCGTGCTGGTGAAATCACATTCCGGATTCTCCCGGATCTATGTCACCACGGGCAAGGTGGTGGGAGGGAATGTTGAAATTCTCTCCGGACTCAATGACAGCGACGTGGTGGGGTGGTGATCCATGGAAAAAGACAACGCCATCACACGAATTGTTCATATGTTTCTCACCTCCCGGCTCTCCCTGATCCTGGTTCTGGTCTCCCTTTGCCTGGGCGCCTTTTCCATTTATATGACCCCCAAGGAGGAAGAACCCCAGATTGTGGTCCCCATGGCCGACATCCATGTCACCGCCCCCGGGGCCGGCCCCGGGGAAATTGAAAAACTGGTGGCCACCCCCCTGGAACAGATCCTCTGGGAAATTGACGGGGTGGAATATGTTTATTCCATGTCCCGCCGGGAAACTGCCGTGGTCACGGTCCGTTTTTTTGTGGGGGAGGACCGGGAGAACTCCCTGCTCAAACTCCACAATAAAATCCAGATGAATCTGGACCGGGTTCCCCCCATTGTTGAAAACTGGCTCATCAAACCCGTGGAAATTGACGACGTCCCCATTGTCACCCTGACACTTTACTCAAATGATAGCTCCGATGCCGTATTAAGACGGGTGGGGGAAGAGGTGGCCGTCCGGATTTCCCGACTGGAAAACATCTCTAGGTCAGAAATAATAGGGGGAAGAAAAAGAGAAATACGAGTCGAAGCAAATCCATTAAAAATGAAGGGGTTCGGTGTTTCCTTGGATGATATCTCCACGGCCCTGAAGGGAGCAGACAATTCCACCCGTGCCGGCACCTTTAACCGGAACAATTTGGAGTTCACATTGACTTCTTCCTCCTTTTTAACCCAGTTGGAGGAAGTAAAAAACCTCGTCATTGCCGCCCGGGAAAGCGGACCGGTTTATCTCTCGGATGTGGCCGAAATCATCGACGGCCCCCAGGAGGCCCATTCCCATACCCGCATGGGATTTTCCAATCGTACAGGTAACGGTGGCGTTACCGAGTCACCCGCCGTTACCCTGGCCTTTTCCAAGAAAAAGGGAACCAATGCGGTCCAGGTGGCCCAGAGCATTTTGGATGCGGTGACCCGCATGGAAGGAGAGGTGATTCCCCACGGCATCCAGGTCAGCGTTACCCGTAACTATGGGGAAACCGCCCGGGAAAAGGTGGGGGAATTGCTTTCCTCACTGGGATTTGCCATTGCCTCGGTGGTCCTCCTCCTGGCCCTGACCCTGGGGGTGCGGGAGGCGGCCGTGGTGGCCCTGGCCGTTCCCATTTCATTTTCCCTGGCCCTGTTCATGAATTATATCTTCGGATACACCATCAACCGGGTCACCCTCTTTGCCCTCATCCTCTCCCTTGGACTGGTGGTGGATGACCCCATCACCAATGTGGACAATATCCAACGCCACATCCGGGCCGGGGTATTGGATCCCCTCAAGGCCACCCTTTATGCCGTCTCCGAGGTCCTGCCCCCGGTGCTCATGTCCACCCTGGCCATCATCGTCTGTTTCACCCCGCTTTTTTTCATCACCGGAATGATGGGCCCCTACATGGCGCCCATGGCCATCAACGTGCCGCTTACCGTGACCTTTTCCACCC
>JAKSBM010000861.1 GCA_022361135.1 Desulfobacterales bacterium
TCCGTACCGCAGATGGTCCTGTCCCGGTTGGTTTTAATGGTGTTCACGCGGGTTAAAAGTACTCCGGACTGGGCGGTGATGAATTTGCCCGGCTCAAATATCAGGTCCAGGGGGCGGCCGTATCTCTGGCAGAATCGGGCATAGGCGTCGGAGATTTTTTCTCCAATTTCTGCCATGTCAAAGTCCTTGTCTTTGGGACCATAGGGCACATTGAATCCCCCGCCGAAATCAATGAACTCCAGGTGGGGAAAGTTTTCGGGGGTGGCAATTGAAAAAATGTTTTCCATGGCCTGGATAATGGAGTCTGCATCCTGGAGTCCAGAACCGGTATGTTCGTGGAGGCCCACCACCCGGAGGTTGTATTTGGCGGTCAAGGCCTTTACCCGGGGAAGGTCCTCCAGGAGGATGCCGAATTTGGTCAGGCTGCCCCCGGTTTTGATGTGGTCGTGGCCCCCGTCCACCACATCGGGGTTAAAGCGCAGGCAGATGCGGCTGTTGGGAAAGGCTTGGCCGAATTTTTCCAGGCGGGAGAGGGAGCCGATGTTCAGCAAAACCCCCATGCCATGGATCTCGGCCATTTCTCCATCGGTGATATTGTTGGCCGTGTAGATGATCGGGTCCATGTCGAATCCACAGGCCCGGGCCATGTAAAGTTCCCCCGGGCTGACGGCGTCAATCCCGGCCCCGAGTTTGTTCAGGGTTTTCAGGATACTGGGATTGTAATTGGCCTTCATGGCATAGCAGACCCGCAGCCGGGGCCAGGAAAAGGCCTGGGTGAACCGGCTGTATTGTTGGGCAACCCGGTCCAGGTCATAGACATAGGCCGGGGTACCGTGGTCCTGGGCGATGCGGGTGAGAATTTCTGGGTTTAAAGACATGGTGTTCTCCTGTTTTGTGGTTTTGCTCCACTATGGACCTTGAAAACAGAAGGGTCAAGAATAAAATTCTTCAAAATAAATAATTATGAGAATTTTATTCTGCAGAATGTTATACGAAAAGTGTAAGGTTCGGCCGGGAAAGGGTTTCCGGGACCGGATCCAGTAAGGTGTGGAGTTTTTCAGTCATTTCCTCCAGTGTTGTCGCCTTCATCATCTTTTTCAGGATGGATTGGGAAAATTTGAAATTGGCGCAGAAGTAGGGGGCCAGTTTCTTGAAATATTTCACGGCAAGGTGGTCATCGTAGTGTTTGGCCAACAGGGAGAGCATGGAAAGGGCGGTCTCCAGGTAAATTTCGGCTTTGGGGTCCATGCCCTGGCTCCACTGGGAAAATATCCAGGGGCGTGCCACGGCCATGCGGCCCAGGGAAAGGCCTTGGCAACCCGTGGTTTGAACCATTTTAATGCCGTCCTTTTGTTCAAAAAGATTGCCGTTTCCAAAGACGGGAATATCCACGGCCTCCACCAATTGACCGATGATTTCCCACCGGGGTTTGCGGCTGCGCCGGTCCGGGGCCACCCGGGGATGGAAGGTGAGGGCGTCGGCCCCGGCTTCCTGGAAGCGTTTGCCCATGGCGACGGCAAATTCGGGGTTGTCCTCCCATCCCGTGCGGTATTTAACAAACACAGGACAGTTCACGGCCCTTCGAACGGCTTCCACCACTTGGACACCCAGATCCGGGGTCTTGAGCAGGGCGGCGCCGCAGCCCTTTTTGCAGATGGCGGCAACGGAACAACCAAAGTTCAGATCCACCCCGAAGAAGCCTTCATCATCCACGCGTTTGGCTGCCCGGGCCATTTCTTCGGGGGTGGAACCAAATATCTGACAAACGGTGTGGTTCAGCTCTTCCTCCCGCCAGGAAAAGACCGGGGAAACCTTGGGATTCTCATGGGGGACGGCCCGGGCCGAGCACATGCCGGTGAAGAGCAGGCCGAATCCGCCGAAATCGTCCACCAATTCCCGGAAGGCAATGTGCCCCAGGCCGGCCATGGGGGCAAGGACCATGCGGTTGGGAATGGTTTTTTGGCCAATGGCAAGGGGGGTGTTGAGGTATTGGGCCAGGCTGGCGGAATCGGTGACGTCCATGGTGCTCCTTTGTCTTTAAAGTAAAACCATCCTATATAGCGGGAATTTTGGCGAAATGTCAATCTTTGCTTGTTTTTTCAAAGGGATGTCGTGGTGGATAAAATGTTAGGAAACCCATGCTTTGCTTGACTTTGCCCCACAGCTATAATAGGTTTATGCGTTATTTTGACAGGAAAAATTAGGCAAAATGAAAAATACCCACGAGCAGGAAAAAAAACAATTTGTCAGGCTTTTTCAAAAGCAGGGACTGGATCGTTTCCATGAGCGCTTCCAGGTGCTTGAAGCCTTTTTGAAGCTGGATCACCATGTGACGGGAACGGAAATCCGGGAGCAACTTGAAGCCGACGGGATTTCCCTATCCCAGGGGTTTGTGGATGCTTCCATGGAGCACCTGTGCCGGTTTGGTTTTGCCAGTAAGGTTCAATTCGACCACGGGGAACAGGTCCGGTACGAGCACCTTCACCTGGGGGTTCACCACGACCACATGATCTGTACCAAGTGCGGCTCCATCCTGGAATTCAAGGATGAGGTATTGGAACAGCAGCAGCAAGCCGTTGCCGAAGCCTATGGATTTCACATGCTCCAGCACAAAATGGACATCTATGGGATCTGTTCCGACTGCATGGCCCGCCGCCAGGAATTGGTGGCCCTGCACAAGGCCAAAACCGGCGAAAAACTCATCGTAAAATCCCTGGAAGCCGGTAAGCAGATGCAACTTCGGATTTCCTCCCTGGGCCTCCGGGTCGGGGATATGGTGGAGGTGGTTTCTTCGGGCTTCGGCGGTCAGGTGGTCATTGCCACCGGTGATAATCGCCTGGTCATCGGCAATGGCATGGCCCAGAAAATTTGGGTACAGCCCCTGGCCCAGACCGGCGGCATGGAAGATGCCACGGCTGATACCCCGTCTGTGGAAGATTCGGGTACCATGGAAATGAGCCGGATGAAGGCCGGACAGGAAGGGACCATTGTCCGGGTATCCGGCAGCAGTGCCCTGCGTCGTCGGTTGTTGGAAATGGGGATTAATCGGGGAACCCGGGTCCGGGTTGAAAAATATGCCCCCCTCCGGGATCCTTTGGAACTGGTGGTCAAGGGGTATCACATCTCTTTGCGTGTGGAAGAAGCGACCAATATTCTGGTTGAAAATGTGACAACGGTCAAAAAATGAAAAATGAATTAACCATCGCCCTTGCGGGCAATCCCAACTGCGGCAAAACAACCCTGTTCAACAATTTGACCGGTGCACGGCAAAAGGTGGGGAATTGGCCCGGTGTTACCGTGGAAAAAAAAGAGGGGCGGCTGGACCATGAGGGCCAGCGCATCCGGGTGGTGGACCTGCCCGGTACCTATAGTCTGACCCCGTTTTCCATGGAAGAGGTGGTAACCCGGGATTTCATCCTCCGGGAAGATCCAGATCTTGTGGTCAATATTATTGATGCAGCCAATCTGGAACGCAGTCTTTTCCTGGCCCTCCAGGTCATGGAGCTGGGACGGCCGGTCCTCTTTGTGCTTAATATGGCCGACATGGCCGAGGCCAAGGGGCTCAAGATCAATGGGGAGGTACTGGGGAAACTATTGGATGTGCCCGTGATTTTCACCGTGGGGAATCGAAACCGGGGCACCCGGGATATCCTCAAGGCCGGGCTGGCGGAAATCAAGGCCTTTGAAGAGGGCAAAACCCCCCGGACCATTCGCTACGGATCCGAGGTGGAATCCTGCATCATGCTGGTGGAGGATGTCCTGCCTGGGGGCGTGGCCGAACATTACCCCAGTCGATGGGTGGCCCTGAAACTTCTGGAGGAAGATGGTCCGGTTCTGGAACAATTTACCGCCCAGTGGGGAGAGCAGGGTACGCCGGCACTGGAAGCTTCTGAGAGTTGTCGAACCCGGATCCGGGAATTGTTCCAAGATGAATTTGAAATCGTCCTCACCGAGGATCGGTACGGGGTGATTGCTGGCATTGAAAAAGAGGCCGTGGTCCACACGGCGGAGAATCGCATTGACATGTCCCGGAATATCGACCTGGTTTTGACCCATCGCTTCCTGGGGATTCCGGTTTTCATTTTTTTCATCTGGGCCATGTTCCAATTGACCTTTACCCTGGGGGCCTATCCCATGGAGTGGATCGAAGCCGGAGTCGGAGCCCTCACCCAGGGCCTGGATCAGGTCATGTCGCCCTCCCTGCTCAAGTCCCTGGTCATTGATGGGATCGTTGCCGGCATCGGCAGCGTCATTGTTTTCCTGCCCAATATATTGATCCTTTTCTTTTGCATTGCCTTGTTTGAGGATACGGGGTACATGGCCCGGGCAGCCTTTCTCATGGATCGGGTTATGCATGTTTCCGGTCTCCATGGTAAATCATTCATCCCCATGCTCATGGGATTTGGATGTAATGTTCCCGCCATCATGGCGGCCCGGACCTTGGAGCATCAGAAGGACCGGATTCTGACCATTCTCATGACCCCCTTCATGTCCTGTTCGGCCCGGCTTCCAGTCTATATTGTTCTGGCGGGAACCTTTTTCGCCGAGCGGGCCGGTACCTTGATATTCTGCCTTTATGCCGCCGGGATTCTGGTGGCCATCGCATCGGGGCGGATTCTGCGCAGCTTGTTTTTCAAGGGAGAAGATGCTCCCTTTGTCATGGAATTGCCCCCCTATCGCATGCCCATGCTGAAAAGTCTTTTGATCCACATGTGGGATCGCTCCAAAATGTTCCTGAAGAAAATGGGGGGAGTGATTCTGGTGGGATCCATTATTATCTGGTGCCTTTCTTCCTTTCCCCGGGATGTTCAGTATACCAAGGATTACGGGGCCATGGTCACGGCGGCACACCAGTCCCATGCCGTTGAAAGCCAGGCATTGTCCCAGGAATTGGCAAGGATTGAAAATCTGCGGGAGCAGGAGCGGGTGGAACACTCCTACATCGGGCGCATCGGCCATGCCCTGGCTCCGGTCTTTGAACCCATTGGCATCGGGTGGCGATCCGGGGTGGCCCTGGTCACCGGATTGGTGGCAAAGGAAGTGGTGGTCTCCACCATGGGAGTGCTGTACGGTGTGGGGGACGGCGGTGGCCAGGCTTTGGAGGCCGCCTTGAACCAGAGCGGCATGGGGGCCTTGTCGGCTTTGTCCATGATGGTCTTTGTTCTTTTGTATGTCCCCTGTTTTGCCACGGTGGTTGCCATTGCCAAGGAAACCTCCGCTAAATGGGCCTGGTTTAACATTGCTTACACCACCATGGTTGCGTGGGGGGCCTCTTTTTTGGTATACCATGCGGGAATGATCTTATACGGATGACATCGTTAGGAGGCTGATGAATGAAAAAGATCCTTTTGGCCCTTCGGCCGTTGTTTTTAATCATGATTGTTATCGGGATGTTTTCCAGTGCCGCTTGGGCGGCGCGTGTGACCGTGGCATCGGATATCGCAAATATACGATTTGGTCCCGGCAAGGATTACGAAGTCCTTTGGCAGGTGGAAAAGTACCATCCCTTTGTGGTCATGAAGCGGGACGGCAGATGGATTAAGATTAAGGATTATGAAGGTGATGTGGCCTGGCTCCACGATTCCCTCATTGGAAAAGGATTAAAGGGGGTTATCACCCACAAGTCCAAATGCAATGTGAGAAGCAAGCCCAGCACCAAGGGGCGGATTCTGTTCACCGTGGAAAAAGGGGTGCCCTTCAAGGTGGTAAAGAAACAGGGCGACTGGTTGAAGATCCAACATGCCGACGGAGAATCCGGCTGGATCTTTAGAAAATTGGTCTGGTAGTTAATTTTGAATATAATCGGGTAAAGGTGTGGATATGGCAGAGCAAGGTGTTTCCAATGAGCGGAAAAGAGAGCTGGAACAGAACGATCCTTTTCAGGAATTCTTGGTAAAATCCTTTGAGTATGCAAAGGCCAACAAAAAGATGCTGGGAGTGATTGCCGGTGTCCTGGTGACGGTGATTGCGATTTTTACCACCATTATTCAGGGGTTTGCTGCCTCGGAGAACAAGGCGTCGGCATTGTATGGCAAGGCCTTGATGGCCTATCAGAAGGAAGCGGCCGATCCGGTGAAGGCCCATGGGCTTGTGAAGGATGATTTCAAGGTGCTTCTGGATGAATATGCCAATACCAGTGCCGGTCGCATGGCCCTGGTAAAATGGGGCCGGATTAATCTGGATGCCGGGGAATATGATGTGGCGGACCAGATGTTTGCCAAGGCCTATGATGCATTGAAGAACGAAGCTGGAATGAAGAATTTCATCCTCTCTTCCCAGGGGCATGTCTGCCTGGCGAAAAAGGATTTCACCGGGGCCAAAGCCTATTTTCAAAAGGTTGTGAAAAGTGATTCCACCCTGCTCCAGGATGAAGCCCGCTTTGTACTGGCTACCCTTTATGAAATGGAAAAGGATTTGGCCGGCGGCCTGAAGATGTACCAGGAGATCCTGGAGAAAAACCAGGGATCCCTTTTTTCTTCCATTGCGGAAAGCCAGGTTGCCCTTCTGAATTAACCCGATTCCATTCCCAAGATTTTCCCTTACAGGGGATATAAACTAAAAAAGGCGGCCCCCCATGGGCCGCCTTTTTTAGAAAAGGAAAAAAAGATGAAAAAACTAACTGGGTTAGTTGCTTAGTTATAAAAGCAATCCATGTGCCAGTTGTTCTTGAAAATGGAGTCTTTTTTTCAACCTTCCTGAATTAAAGCATAAAATTCATTTTTGTTTTTTCCCATCCTCCCCACCGAGTTAAATCCAGCCTTGATTTCCCCCCAAAAGTTCAAGATTTTGAACTTTTTTTGTCCATTGATGTGAGACCTGGTGTGTAAGTATTTGAATTTTATTCTCTAAAGGGGTGGTTTCTGTTTTTGAACCCCGGGGGATGAATCGTGAACCCGCCATGGCATTTTCCATGGGAGCCGGCCCCCTATCCTTTGGGGGTGAGGGCCTTGTCCAGGTGGTATTTTTTCAGCTTTTGATTGAGCCCGCTTTTCCCGATTCCCAGGAGTTTGGCCGCCTTGGTCTGGACATTGCCGCATTTTTTCATGGCATTCTGGATCATTCGTTTTTCAACGGCGGCAAGGGTTTCGGCCAGGCCCACCCCTTCCGGGATCCCTTCAAGCTGGAGGGTGGAACTATCTCCCCGGCGCAGGTGACCGGGCAGGTCTGATGGCGAAATCTGGGGACCGCCGGCTAAAATGACCGAGCGCTCGATGACATTTTCAAGCTCACGGACATTGCCCTTCCAATTGTATTCGCAGAGCCGTTGGGCCGCCTCGGGGGTGACCCCGGTGACCGAGGTGGGGGATTCCGGTCCCTGGGTGTATTTTTCAATGAAATGGGTGATGAGCAAAGGGATATCCTCGGATCGCTTCCGCAGGGGGGGGAGGGTGGCCTTGACCACATTCAGGCGGTAATAAAGGTCTTCCCTGAAATTTCCCCTTTGGATCTCTTCTTCCAGATCCTTATTGGTGGCTGCAATGAGTCGAAAATCCACGGGAATCACCGTGCCGCCTCCCACCCGTTCGATGGTTTTCTCCTGGAGTACCCGGAGGAGTTTGACCTGGAGGGGCAGGGAGAGTTCGCCGATTTCATCCAGAAAAAGGGTCCCTTTCTCCGCCATTTCAAAGCGTCCCTTTTTCATGGCTCCGGCACCGGTGAATGCCCCCTTTTCGTGGCCGAAAAGTTCACTTTCCAGAAGGGTTTCGGCAAAGGCGGCGCAATTGACCGCCACCATGGGTTTATCCTTCCTTAAGCTGTTGTAATGGATGGAGCGGGCCACCATTTCTTTGCCGGTTCCGCTTTCCCCTTCCAGGAGTACGGTGGCCTGGGTGGGGGCCACCTTTTGGATGATTTCGTAGAGTTCCTGCATGGGGCGGCTTTTGCCGATGATATTGTCAAAGTGGTACCGGTTCTGGATGGCCGAGCGGAGCAGGCTGTTTTCCTGGACAATGCGATACATGGACAGAGCCTTGGCCACATGGGCAATGAGGGCTTCGTTTTCAAAGGGTTTTAAAATAAAGGTGTAGGCGCCCTTGTGCATGGCATCCACGGCCTTTTCAACACTGCCGAAGGCGGTCATGATGATGACGGGCAGGTCGGGTTTGACCTCCTTGATTTTCTCCAGCAGATGGATGCCGGTCATGCCGGGCATCTTCACATCGGTGAGAACCAGATCGATAAGGTGGGAGTTGATGATGTCCAGTGCTTCCATGCCGCTTGAGGCGGTGAGGGCATCATATCCTTCTTCCCTGAGAATTTCGCCCAGGATGACGGGATAATGTTTTTCGTCGTCGACAATGAGAATGGTTTCCATTTTCCGTATTTACTCCTTAACCGGCAGCGCAATTTCAACAACAGCTCCACAGGGGGCTGCATTGTCAATGGTGATGGTGCCCATATGGGCTTCAATGATGTTTTTTACAATGCCCAGCCCCAGGCCGGTGCCACTGTCCTTGGTGGTGAAAAACGGGGTCCAGATTTTCTTCAGCAGATCCTCCTGGATGCCGTCCCCGGAATCCCTGAAGCTGATTTTGACCTGCTCGTTTTCGTACCGGGCGGAAATAAAGACGTCTCCCTCTTCCCCCGAGGCCTGGAAGGCATTGAGGAGGATGTTGAGAAAGGCCTGATAGAGCAGGGTGGGATCGGCATCAATCAGGGGCAGATCATGGTCAAAATGGGTGTGAACCTGGATTTTGGCATCCTCCATCTGGGGGCTGAGGTAGGAGAGGTTCTTGGTGAGGACCTCCTCCAGATGGGTGGCCCTGAAGTCGGCTTTCCTGGGCCGGGCAAAGTCGAGAAAGTCGGTGATGATCCGGTCCAGGCGCTGGGATTCTTCCACGATGATGTCCGGAATGTGAGTTCCCGCGTCCAGCTTGTCCATTTTCTTTTTCATGAGCTGGGCGCTGCTTTTAATAATGCCCAGGGGATTCCGGATTTCGTGGGAGACACCGGCGGTCATTTCCCCGATGGCTGACAAGTGTTCAGCCTGGCGGAGTTTCTCCTCCAGCTTCAATCGTTCGTCCGCCCTTTTCTGGAGAATGTTTTCCCCCTGTTTCACCACAAAGCGAAGCACCATGAAAAGGATGGTCATGACCACGGCGCAGGAGAGGACCACCAGGCCCTGGAGCTTGAAAACCTGTTTGTAGTCCTGGGAAATGTCCCGGACAATTTCAATGACCCCGATGACGTTTTGGATATCCCGTTGGTAAAAGGGCATCTCCTGCATCAGGGGGGCAAAGGTGATTATTTTGGTTTCCTGGGGGAACCAGAACAGGAGTTCCAGAAAGCTTCCCTTTTGGATGAGTTTGGTGGTGGGTTCACCCTTCATGGCCTTTTCGTAATTCACCCCACCGGCGTTTTCCTCTCCAATGCGCTTGGATTCAAAGCTGTAGCCGATGATGTTGTCGGTGCCGTAAATATTGACCATTTCCACGTGGAAACTGTGGAGGGTGGATTTAATGACCGTATCCAGAAGCTTGTGCTGCTTCTTTTCCCGGAGTTTGATTTCACCATGCTGGAAGGCCACGGGGGCAACAAAGCGCAGGAAAATCTGGTGGTTGAGGTTCTCCACCAGAAGGGTGTTGTATTCTTTGCTTTTTTCCAGGAGGATGTTGCGCACCCAGTGGGCATTGAGGGCGGCAATGACTATGGTGGCCGTTAACATGACGATGAGACTGGAAAAGGTAAATGCTTTAACCAGAACAAAGGGGCGGGAGCCTTGGGCATCCAGTGGGGAAGGGGCAGTTTTTTTCACAATTTTCCTTGTTAATACCGTTAAATTTCACAGGGTCGCACTTCGGGGGTTTCAGCTCCCTTGCCCGGTTCTTATCACGCGGTTGAAATGGTTATTCTGCTTGACTTTCCAATCATAGTGGGTCAAATTATAGTAGCAATACCAAGACATATCAATACCAAAAATACCAACCAAACGTATCAAATCAAAGGCGTTAGCCACGTTTATCTTTTCAGGGATAGAGGGTATGATATTTAAAAAGAAGGACCATCTAATCGGTTTGGATATCGGGTCCTCCTCCATCAAAGTCGCAGAGTTCGGTGAATCCAAAAAAGGAAATGTTCTCAAGAAGTTCGGCATCATGCCGGTGAAACCGGGTGCCATTGTAGAGGGGCGGATTAAGGATCTGGAAGGGGTTGCCGAAACCATTCGCGATTTATTCCAAGACCAGGGTATCAAAAATAAGAACGTTGCCATCTCCACGGGCGGTCATTCCGTCGTCATTAAAACCATCACCACGCCCAAGGTGGCCGAGGTTGAAATCCAGAAAACCATTTACGATGAAGCAGAGCAATATATTCCCTATGATATTGAGGATGTGAATATTGATTACCAGATTCTGGGGGAGAGTGAATTTTACGAAAATCAATTGAACGTACTTCTGGTGGCCGTGAAAAAAGAGCTGGTCGCCGAGTACATCGATTTGATTTCCCTTGCCGGCCTGGTGCCCAAGATCATCGATGTGGACACATTTGCCCTCCAGAATTGCTATGAACATGCCCTCTACCAGGGGAGAACCGGGCAGGATCAGACCATTGTACTGCTGGCCGATGTGGGGGCTTCGAAAACTTCGGTTAATATCCTCCGCGGTGGGCAATCGGTTCTCATGCGGGACAATGTCCAGGGTGTGAATCAGATCATTGCGGAGATGGCCCATCAATTGGAAATGGGGGCACCCGATGCCGAGGTGATTTATAGAAACCGGTCCAAATGGGCCGAATACCAGGGCCGCATCGAAGATATTTGTCGGCAGACGGTGGATGGCTGGTGCACTGAAATGGCAGAAGTGGTCCACACCTTTCAAACCAGTGGGAATGAAGGGGAACTCGAAAAGGTCTTCATCAGTGGGGGGGGCGTGTATGTGGATGGATTCAAGGACAAGCTCATGTCCGAATTGGGCTGTCCGGTTGAGATCTTGATGCCCTTTTCTGGGCATCTGGAAATTGAATCCCAGGCCTTTTCCCATGATTTTTTAGATGAGGTGGGGCCCCAGGCAAGCATTGCATTGGGCCTTGCCCTAAGACGGGTGAATGATAAATGATACGTATTAACCTACTCCCCTTTCGTAAGGATCGAAGGCGGGAAGAAATCCGTCGTCAGTTTTCAACGGTGTTGTTGGGGCTTGTTTTAACCTTTGCCGTGCTCTGGCTTTACACCCAGAGGATGGACAGTGGTATCCAAAAGCAGAGAACCCAGATCCAGGAAGCCCAGACTGAAATCGAACTGCACAAGAATAAGGCGGAACGGGTAACCCAGATTAAAAAGAACCTCAAGGTCCTGGAAGAAAAGTTGAAAATAGTCAATAATCTGAAATCCAAACGATATGATCAATTGGAATTGGTGGCCTCCCTTCCGGACTTTATGATTGGCGATAAAATGTGGATCGAGAACATGACCAGTTCCTCCAGGGATGTGGTGATCAAGGGTGTGGCCTTTGACAACCCCATTATTGCAGATTTCATGAAGCGCCTTGAATCTTCCTCCTTTTTTTCAACCGTTGACTTGAAGTTGGCCCAGACCCGGGAATTTAAAAATGGGGTCAACCTGAAATCCTTTGAAGTCATTTGCAGGAAATCAGTGAACCGGCCGTCTCCCATGGCCGTGGCCAAGGGAAAATAAGGATCAAAAATGGCAGGAATAAAAGCATTAAATAATGTGGGAAAGGTTCAGGACCGGTTCTATGAACGCCTGGGGAAAATGTCAAAGACCCGGCGTCTGTTTTTCTATGGCCTGGTTTTCATGGTGGTCCTGGGGGGCTGGTATTATCTTTTCCTGGGGCCTAAAAATAAAGAATTATCCCGTCTGGAATCCAAGTATGTGGCCGAATCCAGAAAGTTGGAGGGCTATAAGCTCAAAGCCCGGGCCTATAAAAAATGGGAAAGGAAGATGGCCTCGGTGGAGGAAATGTTCCATGCGGCAACGGATGCCCTTCCGGATAAGCGGGAATTACCCGCATTGCTCAAGGGCATTTCCCTGGCTGGAAGCCGTGCCGGATTGGAATTCCTTTTATTCCAGCCCGACCCCGAGGTGGACAGGGATTTTTATAAGGAAATTCCCATTTCCTTGAAGGTGCAGGGCCATTACCATCAAATGGCCGAGTTTTTCATTCAAGTGGCCCAATTGAACCGGATTGTCAGCATTAAAAATCTGACCATGGTCAGGCATCCGGATCGAATGGAAGCCATTGAGATGAATTGCAGGGCCGTAACCTACATGTTTTCGGAAAGCAGTACGGCTAAAAAAGATGGTAAGAAGAAACGAAAAAAGAAAAAGAGTTAAGGAAGTTGCCTCATGCGTTTGATTAAAATATGGGGGGTGATCACCGCCGTTTCCGTGGGCATTATCCTGGTATCCAATATCGGGCCCCGGGAGTCCATTGGCCAGACCGGCCCGGAAGGTGTCGTCTCCGGAGTGATTGCCAAGCCCAAAGTAAAATCGCCCTCTCCATCCGTGCCCAAGACGTCGTTGAATCTTGCCGTGAATAAGCTGAAGAAAAACACGCCTAAAAAGATGTCCATTTCCGTAAAACCAAACCCCGAAGCATCCCTGATCGGTGGGTTTGATAAAGCAAAATATGATGTGGCAGGCAAAGTCGATCCCTTTGTTCCCCTTGTTCAAAATCCCAATGGTGATGGTTCCCGTGGAAAGCAGATCCCAGTAAAGCCCAAACGTATTTTAACTCCCCTTGAAAAAATGGAATTGAATCAATTGAAACTGGTTGCCATTATCACCACATCCAGTCGAAGGATTGCCATGGTGGAGGAAATGACCGGTAAGGGATATGAGGTTAATATCGGGACATATATTGGGAAGAACAGCGGCCAGGTGACATCCATCGAGCCCGACGGTATCAAAGTGAAAGAGTATGTCACCGACTATAAAGGACGGGCTGTGGCGCGTTATCAGCAAATCAAATTACGCAAAGGGAATGATGGGGAATAAAATGTATAAGCTTTGGTTAGACAGATTGGGTGTCGTCTTCATGTCTTTTGTCCTGGTTGCCGGGATTTTATTGGGGACGGGATGTATGTCCCAGAATAAGGATATGGCCCAGCCCTCCGGCAGCAGTACGGGCAAGGCCGAGGCCGTCCCTGCTCCGGTGATTCATACGGTTTCCATGGCACCCTCTCCGGGGGGCCATCGTTTGAAAATCATGGGCAGCGCCCCCCTTTCCTGCACCGCCATTAAGCAGGCATTCCCCTTTGGGGTGGTGGTCTATTTTCCGGACACCAAGGTATTGCCCGAGTTGGTGGAACAGGGTGTGGCTGCCACGGGGCCGGTGGGGAAGGTGAATGTTTCCTATGCAGACAGCAAAGAGACCATGGTCAAGGTGGAGGTATTGCTCAAGGAAGATCTGGCCTACGAAGTCACGGAAGCCGATCAGCAGGTGGAGTTGGTCCTGTCCCATGCCGGTGGGATGAAACACAGCGCACCTGTTGTGGAGATAGAGCCCGTGGAAACGGCTAAGCAGCAGCCCCCCACCCCAGCACCCAAAACCGATCCTCCTCCCAAGAAAATCGTGAAAGCGCCAGCTCCCAAAGCCCCAACTTCCAAAACGCCAGCTCCCATGACCCCGGTTAAAAATGCCATGGTCAACGGCATAAAATTTGAAGCCGATAAGAATGGCTTATCCCATATTTGGTTCGAGACCACCGGGCCGGTGGGCCATAAAACGGCCTGGGTCGGAGAGCGTCAGGTGCTCCTTACCCTGGAGAATACCCAAATTCCGATTCGCCATCGCCGCCCCCTCTTGACCCAGTACTTTAACTCGGCAGTGGACCGGGTGGTCCCCGTCCCCCAATCGGGGAAGATGTCAAAGGATTCGGAGGTGGCCATTTACCTTCGTGAAAAGGTTCCCTTTGAGGTGAATGTTGAAAACAATCGACTTACGCTTATGTTCGAACCTTCTGCCATGCAGCCCCCCATGTTTGAAAAGGGGATGAAGAAGGCAATGATGCTGAATTCCGGGGGACCTTATGCCAAAGCGGCGGCCCCGGTTCAGGGTAATCCTGTCGTCCAGGGCGTTGCGCCCATGGTGGGTGGAAGCATGCCCCAGCACATTGGAAACCCCGTGTTGGAAATGGGGATGCCCGGCCAGGAAGCCATGGCCGTTGGAACCGAAGAGGTGGATACCTTTAATTCAAAGGTCAGCTATACCGGAGAAAAAATCAAACTCGATTTTTACGACACCGATATTAAAAATGTTTTCCGGATTCTCAGAAGTGTCAGTGGGAAGAATTTTGCCGTGGATAAAAATGTCCAGGGTAAGGTGACCATGGCATTGGATAAGCCGGTTCCATGGGATCAAGTCTTGGATCTGGTATTGAAAATGAATGGCCTGGGGCGCAAGTATGAGAACAATGTTATTCGCATCGCCACGGTGGAGACCCTGAAAAAGGAAGAGCAGGATCTCCAGGAAACCCTGGAGGCCAGGAAAAAAGCCCAGGAACAAAAGAAGAGTTTAGAACCCCTGCATACGGAGTATATCCCCATAAATTATTCCGATGCCTCTGTGGATATCCAGCCCAATATTACCCCCCTGCTTTCCAAGGACAGGGGGAAGATATCCGTGGATAAGCGGACCAATATGATTATTGTTACAGATACCCGTGAGAAAATCGCCCAGATACGGGACATGATTTATCGGTTGGATACGGTGACTCCCCAGATCATGATCGAAGCCAAGGTGGTTGAGGTTAATAAGAGCTTTTCCAGGAGCATTGGTTTGGGACTTCAATTTTCCAATGATCCCGATAAGACTTCAGGGTTCATCAATGATCATGATATTTCCATCAATAAACAGGCCGGCTCCGGACTTACGGCGGATATTTCCTTTTTTAATCTCCTGGGATCGTCCCATGCCGCATTGGAAGCCCGGTTGGATGCATCTGAACAATTGGGTAATGTTCGCATTGTTTCGTCCCCCCGGATTCTGACCTTGGACAATAAAACAGCCAAGATAAAACAGGGGATTGAATATGCCTATCTGGAGCGGGACGATTCCGGTGGATCCTCGGTCAAGTTTAAGGATATTGATCTGCTCCTGGAAGTCACCCCCCATGTGACACCGGATCAGCGGATTTCAATGACCCTGACCCTGACCAAGAACGATATCTCCGGCGTTACCGACGACGGTGCCCCTACCCTGTCCACCAATGAAGCCCAGACCGAGCTTTTGGTGAACAATAACGATACCGTGGTCATCGGCGGCATTGTGAAGAGCCGGACCAATAAGGATAATAAGTCCCTTCCCTTCCTGTCCCAGGTACCGGTGCTGAATACGATCTTCGGCACCGATTTTAAGGAGGAAGAACGCAATGAATTGTTGATCTTCCTGACCCCCACCATCGTTCAGTTGGAGCAGAAGCGAAATGTGTTGCCCATGACCAACTAGGAATATGAATTCATTGTGAAATAAATAAAGGGATTTTCACTTACATCCAAAGGCCCAATGGTTTCAACCATTGGGCCTTTAGTTTGTTTTGGGGCAGGGCCTGTTTTTTTTATTTTTTCATTTCGTCTGGCTTCCTGTACTAGGGCGACGATAGGCGGGCCTCGGCTTCCTTGGCCAGAAGGCTCCGGGCCGGGCTGAGCTGGGCCACCTTTATCCAGTATCGTTTGGCCGGCTCTGTTTCTCCCTTCATTTCCAGCGCCTTGGCCATGTCCGCGTAGAGGATGGCTGCGTTGGGGGTCTTTTTCAGCCCCTGCCTTAGATGGGCAATGGCCTGGTCCGGCCTGTGGGTGCGCAGGTAGACCTGGGCCAGGCCGTGGGAAGCGGTGACAAACCAGGGTAGGGTGTCCAGGGCCTTACGAAAATAAACCTCGGCCATGGAAAAATCCAATTTTCCCATGTAGGCAAAACCCAGGTTGGACAGGGGGAAATGGGGGGTGGGATATAGGATGTCCTCCAGGACGGAGCTGAAGGCGTCAATGGCCAGATCCCATTGCTTTTGACGCATGTAGGCTGCCCCCTTATTATTCAACGCCTCGGTGTAGTCGGGTTTCAACGCCAATGCCTTGTCAAACTCCTTCAGTGCCAGATCTTCCCTTTTTTTGCCCATGTATGCCAAACCCAGGCTGTTGAGTAGATAGGGATCCTTTGCCAGGGTCTTTTTGGCTTCCAGCAGATGGGTGAGGGCTGCGGTGTAATTGCCTTGTTCCAGAAATCCTTCGCCCTGGGACTGCTTGGCTTTGGCCATGTTGATGGGGGTTTTCCCGGACTGGGGGGTGGTGCAACCGACGAGGAAAAAAACGGTGATGATTGCCATCCAAATCTTCATGGGTTCTCCTCCATGGATTAATGTAAATAATGGAGATTTATCTTTTCATCTTTTAAAAGTTGACGGGCCTCCGGGTCCAGGGGATCCCAGGCAAAGAAGTGCCTGGATTGGGGGGACTGGGCCAGGATGCCGTGGATTTCACGGATCTGTTTTGCCTGGGAAAGGGGCTGGGAAACAAATGATGGGTTGGCCAGGGTTCGGAACCCAAGCCGGTGGAGTGTTTCCTCAACCAATTGGTCCAAGGTCAGTGTGGACGGAATATTAAAAACATCGAATCCCATTTTTTCCAGGGCTGCAACCCCGGCCTGGCCATGGAGGGTGCCGTAATTGATCAGGAGGTCCGGCTTTCCTTTTCGCATGACCCGGTGTAATACCACGCTCATTTTAATTCCCCCAAAAAGAAAGGGGATATTTTCCATGGTGTGTTTGGTGTTCAGTGTCTGGGTCAGGAGCCGATTGATGGTCTGTTTTTGAATGGTACGCCGTTGGGTTTCATTCAGCAGGGGGGGAGGGGCTTTGAGATGGACCTGGGTCATGCCCTTGAGACTGACGTCCCCCCAATGCGATCGCATGTGTTCCAATTGGGAGGATGACAGGTGGGAGCTGCCTTGGGCATGGAATACAAGGCGCCGGTCATTAATCTGAATCACCGGATTGCGGGAGAAATCCACCCGGGTTTCCCCATGGCCAGGGCCGGGTGGGAAATGGATGACTCCGGTTTCCTTGAGCTTTCCGTTCAGGCTTTGGGCATATCGTTTCAGGGGATTGAAGTGATATTCCCAGATGAGGGGGGGCAATCGTCCATATTGGCGATCCACCACCGGGACAATGGGGGAAGGACGGGAAAATTCCACCACGGGAACAATGATTTCCCGGCCGGCCTGTGGAGCAAATCGCCTTTGGCTGAGCGATTTCAATGGAATGATGATTTGGGTGCCCGGTAGGATGGTATTGATGTTGTGGATTTCAGGATTGAGGGCTGAAAAAATCTTTAAAAAAAGGGGGAAATCCCGTTCCGAGATTTCCCCCTTTTTTCTAAAAATCTGATACAACCACTCCCCGTCTTGAACCTGGTATGGTTCGCAGAGGATGTCCCGGTTTTGATAGGTAAAGAAGCTGTATTTTTTATAGGTGGTGCGAATACTTCCTTTCTGGGCAAATGCGGGCTGGCTTCCGAACAGGGTCAGAAGCAAAAGCCCGCATAATATATGCCTGGAAAGGATTTGCATCATGTGGAAGGCGCCAGATTTAATTCACTGGCTATTTTTCCGGAAATCTCCTTTACAAATGTTTCAAACGCTTCCGGAGCCAGGCGGTTTTCCTGGGAGGGAAGTTGGGTCTCATCTTCGGGCAGCACGAGGCCGGGCAGGTTGACAAATTCCGGGTTGGGAGTGATTTCGAACCCTTCCGGGATCTGGTCGTTGAAATACATATCCTGGAAACCGGAAAATTTGATGGCATGGGCCGTGGCATCGAGGACGGCGGTTTCATGGCCGTTGACAATGCCCTGTTTTTTGGCCTCCACCAGGCCGGCCAGACATTCCCCACCCTGGGTGCAGGTGATATGTCCGTTGCGGTTGGCGGTTAATTGCCAGTCCATGATATCCTGCTCCTTTACCTGGACAAAGAAGACATTGGCCTTGTCGGAAGCCTGGTCGTAGGCCTGGGCCAGTTCAATGACCCGGGGCATGGATACCGGGTTTCCGATCATGGCGGCTTGGGCCACGCTGGGCTGGGTGTCCACCTTTTGGTAAACCCGTTTTTCCGGATCTGCTTCACTGTAGTATTGGAACACGGGATCTGCGTGGTGGGACTGGACACCGACGATTTTGGGCAGGCTGTCAATGATGCCCGCTTTATGGAATTTCAAAAATCCATTCATCACCGCAGAGATATTACCGGCATTGCCGATGGGAACCACCACTACTTTGTTTTCCATGTCCCAGTCAAAGTCCTGGGCAATTTCATAGGAGTAGGATTCCTGTCCCAGGATCCGCCAGGCATTTTTGGAATTGAGCAGAACCACGTTGTATTCTGAGGAGAGGTGCTCAACGATTTTCATGCAATCGTCAAATACCCCCGGGATTTCAAAAACATTGGCCCCGCTTCCCAGGGGTTGGGATAACTGGGCCGAGGTGACCTTTTTATGGGGCAGCAATACCGCGGACTTGATTTTATCCCCCAGGTAGGAGGCGTATAGTGCGGCGGCTGCGGAGGTATCCCCGGTGGAGGCGCAGATGGCAATGACATCGGATACCTTGCCCTGGTCCAGGAGGAATTTGATGCTGGACAGGGCCGATGCCATTCCCCGGTCCTTGAAGGAGGCACTGGGGTTCTGGCCGTCATTTTTGTAGAAAAAGGAGAGCCCCACGGTTTCCCGGAGTTTATCCGAGGCTTCCACCATGGGGGTGTGTCCTTCGCCCAGGTAGAGGATGGATTCCAGGGGGATGCTGGGGCCGATGAATTCGTGGAACCGATAGATTCCTTTGAGTGCCGGGATCTTCAACATCTTCCGATAATCAAAAATTCTCCGCCAGGTTTCACCGGATTTGGCGGTGATGGCATCCTGGTTCCGGTCGTGGATCAATAGGACGGAATTGCATTGGGGACAGACGTAGAGGAGGTCTTCAATGGCGTGCTCTGCACCACATCCCAGACATTTGTAAAACATGTCGCCCCCCACCGTTGGGATGAGATGGGGCCGGATATCCTCCGGAAAGAGATCAAGCTTCATTTTTAATTACCGTCTGGCCTCCCATGTAAGGAACAAGTGCGTCGGGAATGCGAATGCTTCCGTCTTCCTGCTGATAGTTTTCAAGGATGGCGGCAAAGGTCCGTCCCACGGCCAGACCGGAACCGTTCAGGGTGTGGCAGAATTCCGGTTTTTTGGCGTCCTTACGACGGAAACGGATATTGGCCCGGCGGGCCTGGAAATCCAGGCAGTTACTGCAGGATGAAATTTCCCGGTATTTGTCCTGACCGGGCAGCCAGACTTCCAGGTCATAGGTCTTGGTGGCGGAGAATCCCAGGTCTCCGGTGCAAAGGGTCACCACCTGGTAGGGCAGCTCCAGACGCTGTAGAATGGTTTCGGCATTGGCCAGAAGGGATTCCAATTCGTCAAAGGATTCCTCGGGCCGGGTGATTTTAACCATTTCCACCTTATTAAATTGATGCTGCCGGATCAGCCCCTTGGTGTCCCTGCCGTAGGAACCGGCTTCCGAACGGAAGCAGGGGGTAAAGGCAGTAAACTTCATGGGCAGCTTGGCATCGTCGATGATTTCCTTGGCATATATATTGGTAACCGGCACTTCCGAAGTGGGGATGAGGTAGTAATCCCAACCCTCCAATTTGAAAAGGTCTTCCTCAAATTTGGGAAGCTGTCCCGTTCCGGTCATGGTGGTCCGGTTGACGATGAAGGGGGGAAGGGCTTCGGTGTAGCCGTGCTCCTGGGTGTGGATGTCCAGCATGAAATTAATCAAGGCACGTTCCAACCGCGCACCGGCTCCCAGGTAAAGGGGAAAGCGGGCACCGGCCAGCTTACTGGCCCGTCCCAGGTCCAGGATTCCCAGATTTTCTCCCAGTTCCCAGTGTTCTTTGGGCTTGAAGCTGAACTGACCCGGGGTCCCATGGGTTCTTTCCAGTCGATTTTCAGTGTCGTCTTTGCCCTTGGGAACATCGTCGTGGGGAAGGTTGGGAAGGCGGATCAGGAAGTTCTGAATGGATTCTTCGACAACGGCGATATCCTTTTCCAGGGATTTGATGGTTTTGGAAACGGTCTGCATTTCCTGGATGGTGGGCTGGGCATCTTCCCCGGCTTTTTTCATCCGGGCGATTTCATCGGATACCACGTTGCGTTTATGGCGCAACTCTTCCAATTGGAGGAGGATGGATTTTCTTTTTTCGTCGTCCTTGAGGAAATCGGAAAAATCGATGGTTGCTCCCCGTTTTTCCATTCCTTTCTGGACGGTCTCCAATTCGTTAATAATATATTTAAAATCGAGCATTTTCTTCCTTGTTTCAGCCTTGTTAATGGTTGCAAAATCGAGATTTCATAAGCTTTTTCACAATTGTAATCTGATAACACGGGGCCTGTAAACAGTCAATGATTATTGCAGGTTGACAAGTGCTAACATGTGTATAATACTTCTACAAACTTTTTTTAGTAATTCTTAAGGAAAGACGCTTATGGACGAAATGAAAAATTCCAAAAACAGCATTCTGGCACAAGTGGCGGACCGGCTTGGTACGTTTACGGAAGATGAGCTCCAGGAAAAGTGCAATGTCATCGAAGAAAAGGTCTTTGAATTTGCCAATTTTATGGAAGCCCAATTGGCACTTTTGTACACTCCCATGGGTACGGTTATCCCCACCGAGCGCATCATTCGAAAGGCGCTTGAGATTGAAAAAGGAATCGTCCTTCCTGCCTTTACCGATGCTAAGAACAGCTTTAATCTGTATAAAATCACCGATTACGATAAGGATCTGGTTCTGAATGGCGACGATATCCTTGAACCCAATCCGGATCGGTGCAAAAAAATCTCATTGGAAGAAATCGACATTGCCATGATTCCCGGGCTGGCCTTTGATGACAAAGGCGGGCGGGTTGGATTTGGAAATCAGTTTTACTCCAAGTTGATTACCAAACTCCCGGAGACCTGTCGCAAGGTATCCCTGGCCTATGAAGAACAGATCATGGATCAGATCCAGATGGAGTCCAGGAAATTCACCGTGGACATCATCATCACCGACAAGCGGGTTATCTATAAAATTTAGTAACCGCTGCCTCTTTCAAAAATAAAGAAGGGGAGCCCGGATGCAGTGCATCCAGGGCATCCCCTTTTTTTATGGGCAAGGTTTGGGGGTCAGGCCGGGTCCACGGCCTGGGCAAATCGTTTGAGATCCGGACTCTTCCCCATGACAATGAGGGTGTCGTCCGGTTCAATCAGGGTTTCAAAATGGGGGTTGAAGAGCATCCTCCCCGATTCCTTCTGGATGGAAATGATGATGAGATTGAAATCCTGACGGATGCCTGAATCCTTGAGCTGGGTATGGGTGTACTGGGAGGACGGGGGGATAAATACTTCTTCAATCTGTATGTCTTCCTGCTTCCGACTCAGGGCAATGTCCAGGAAGTTCTTCACCGACGGCCTGAGCAGCTTAAGTCCCATGGAGACCGCACCGATGTCGTAGGGGGATTCCACCTGGTCGGCCCCGGCCACCAATAATTTTTTCCGAACCCCGGGTTTGCTGGCCCGGGCCATGATTCGGATATCCGGGTTCAATTGCCGGGCCGTGAGGACGAGGAATACATTGGCCGTGTCCGTGGCCAGGGCCGCCACCAGGTATCCGGCCCTGTGGATGCCTGCTTTTTCCAAAAGGGCTTCGTCGGTGGCATCCCCGATGAGATGGTGGACCTTATCCTTGATCATGGTATCAATCATGGTCTCGTCCTGTTCAATGACCACCACATCCTGCTGATCTTCCCGTATGAGGTCGCAAAGCACCCGGCCGATGCGTCCGTACCCACATACGATATAGTGGTTTTCCAATTTTTTGATTTTCCGGTCCAAACGCTGTCTCCCCAATAGAAGTTTGATTTCCCCTTCAATGACGGATTTGCTGATGACACCCACCAGATAAAGGTAGTATCCACCGCCGGTGAAGATGAGGATCATGGTGAAGAGGCGGCCGGCATTGCTGGGCTCGTGGACTTCCAGAAATCCCACCGTGCTCAGGGTGATGGCGGTCATGTAGGCCGCATCCAGAAATCCCCACCCCTCAAGTCCCATGAATCCACAGATTCCGATGCCGAAAATCGCAAAGGCTGCAGCAACGGCCAGCTCAATTTTTAAGAGTTGATTCATGGCTTTTATGATTATCGGTCTTTGGCCAAAAAATCAAGGTGGAATCCGCGGAATCCATTGGTAATTCTTGACGGAGCCAGGGTCTCCTGCTAAGAAGGGGGATCATGAATAATCAACCGAGAAAATATGAAAGATGGCGCAGGGAGATGGTGGAGCGCCAGATCATTGCACGGGGAATTTCAGACACCCGGGTGATCAATGCCATGCTCCAAGTTCCCCGCCACCTTTTTGTCAGTGAGGCCCTTGCCGATTCGGCCTATGGAGATTTCCCCCTGCCCATTGGGGAGGGACAGACCATTTCCCAGCCCTATATGATTGCTGAGATGACCCAGAATTTGGGGCTATCCGGCAGGGAGCGGGTTCTTGAGATCGGGACCGGATCCGGATACCAGGCAGCGGTTCTTTCCCGCTTGGTTTATCGGGTCTATACCATCGAACGGAACAATGTCCTCTATCTCCATACCCGCAAGCTCTTTGATCGGCTTAAGTTCCATAATATTGTGACCCGGTATTCCGATGGCACCCAGGGATGGGCTGCGGAAGCCCCCTTTGATGCCATCATCGTCACCGCCGGAGGGCAGCAGGTGCCACCTCCCCTGATCGATCAATTGGCCGTTGGCGGGAAACTGGTCATCCCCGTGGGGGGGCAGTTTTCCCAGGAGTTGTTGAAGATTACGAAAACAGAGCAGGGGATCCATACGGAGAATTTGGGTGGGTGCCGCTTTGTAAAGCTCATCGGGGAGCACGGCTGGCAGTCCTGATTCCTGCTTTTTCTTTTGGTATAAAATCAAAAAGGCTTGGTGATCGAAATCACCAAGCCTTTTTTTATTCGCTAACTACAGCTTCTAAATTCTAAATCAGAATTAGAAGTTGATCTGCCATTTGGCACCGTAGTAAGTGATGTCTTCCTGATCCTGCTTGTAATCGACAACACCGATTTCGGGGACGATAACAACGCCGGGGGCCAGAGTCAGGGGAGCCTGGATGTAGTAAGAAACTACGTCGTCTTCTTTGGAGTTGTCAACGTCTTCTTCCATTTCAGCATAACCAACACCAGCTTCCAGGGAGATCATGTCGTTGATGGTGTAACCAGCAACCAGGGCGTAACCCATGGCGTCAACGTCGATTACGGCGTTGGTGCCATCGAAGATAGCATAACCTTTTCTGCCTTTTCCACCA
>JAKSBM010000072.1 GCA_022361135.1 Desulfobacterales bacterium
CTGGTGGAGGCCTCCCAATATCCACTTTACAAGCGCAATGCCCAGATGGCGGATAACCTCATCGAGGTGGGCGAGACCAACACCCGCTTGGTCTGTTTCAATCCCAACTATCCTCCCCTGGGAGATAAACGGGTCCGCCAGGCCATTAACCTGGCCGTAAATACCCATTTGATCAATGCTAAATTTCTCAAGGGCAAGGCCTATGATCCGGTGGGCTGGCTGCCGGTTTCCTCCCCGGCCTTTGATGCAGGGGCTGTTGGATATGGCTATGATTTGGAAAAGGCCAAGGCATTGATGAAGGCCGCTGGATATGAACAGGGGTTTGAATTGGAATTCCTGGGCACGGGAAATAAAAGCTACGGCATCCCCGTGGTGGAAACCCTGGTTCCCTTCCTGGAAAAACTCAATATCAAAGTGAGCATGCAGCAGTTGGAGGGCGGTATCCTTTACGATCGTCTGGTGGCCGATGATTACCAGGGTATTATCTGGTCCTTTAACTCGGGGCCCGATCCCTACCAGGCCCTGAGGCGTTGGCATTCGACCAATCCCAATACCTCCGGTAATTATGTCCATTATAAAAACCCAGCCTATGATAATCTTCTGGACCAGGCCCTGGCCATTCCGGATAAAGCGGCTCAGTTTGAACTGCTCATGCAGGCCGATCGCCTTTTCCAGGAGGATGCCCCCATCCTTTTCCTGAATTATAACAAAGCCGTTGTTGCCAAACAGGCATGGGTCCACGGTATCCAGCCCGTGGCCATTGAAATGATGTACCAGCGTTTTGAGGATGTCTGGGTGGACAGCGATTCTCCCCGGGCCAAGTAACCCCCCTGAAGAAAAGGGGCCGGATCACCGGCCCCTTGAACGGACATTACCATGCTGAAGTACGCTGTAAAACGCCTTCTCCAGTTCATCCCAACCATTGTTGGGGTGACCCTGATTCTTTTTGTGGTCCTGAATTTCATACCGGGGAATGCCGCCTTTAAAACCGGGGGAAAGCTGGAGTTGGAAGCCGAAACCATTGCCCAGCTTAAAAAGGACTGGGGCCTGGATAAACCCCTCCACATTCGGTATTTGGATTACATGGGCCGCCTGGTCAAGGGTGACCTGGGGCAATCCTTTCTGAGGCGATACCAGGTCCGGGATATCATTGCCGAACGCTTTGGTGCCACATTGAAATTGGCCCTGTGCGCCATGGCCATTGCCCTTACCCTGGGGATTCCCCTGGGATTTTTATCCGCCCTGCGCCAGGGCTCCTGGTTTGATGCCTTTTCCATTGTGGGGGCCGTGAGCGGGGTTTCCATTCCCCAGTTCTGGCTGGGGCTCATGCTCATGTATATCTTTTGTTACCTTTTCAATTGGCTGCCCTCCTCGGGGTATGGGGAGGGAAGTTTCGCCAATCTGATTCTGCCCGCCTTGACACTGGGGGTGGGATATGTGGCCCTGCTGGCCCGGACCACCCGGGCCGCGGTCATTGAAATCCTTTCCGCCGATTACATTCGCACGGCCCGTTCCAAAGGGTTGGCCGGTTGGTACATCAATGCAGGCCATGTATTTAAAAATGCCCTGGTTCTTATTCTCACCACGGCAGGCTTGCAATTTGGATCCCTCATGGGTCAGACCGTGATTGTGGAAAAAATATTCTCCTGGCCCGGCATTGGTTCTTTGCTGGTGGAATCCATCTTCCAGCGGGATATCCCCGTGGCCCAGGGCTGTATTCTGGCCATTATTCTGGTTTTTCTTGTTGTTAACCTGGTGGTGGACTTGCTCTACGCCGTTATTGATCCCCGGATTTCCTACCCATGAATGCCAAACTCAAGCACATCACCCAACGGAAAAATTTGGTCCTGGGCGGTATCCTGGTGACCCTCATGGTCTCCATGGCTCTGGCTGCCCCCTGGATTTCCCCCTATGACCCCGTTCGCCACGCCAGTCTTATGGATGCAGAGTTGGCCCCCAACGGCCAATACCTGTTGGGAACCGATTCCCACGGCAGAGATGTCCTTTCCCGGATTATTTTCGGGGCCCGGGTTTCCCTCAGTGTGGGCCTGATTACCCAGTTCATCAATACCTGCATTGGTGTCTCCCTGGGATTGATGGCCGGATTCTTAGGAGGCTTGTGGGACGATGTGGTGGTGGGGCTTACCAATATCATGCTTTCCATACCGGCCATGATTTTTGCCCTGGCCATCATGGCGGCCCTGGGGCCTGGGTTGATTAATATTTACATCGCCCTGGGGTTTACCAATTGGTCCTATTCCTGCCGGATCACCCGTTCCCAGGTGCTGTCGGCCCGGAATTTGGAATATGTGAAAGCGGCCCGGATTCTGGGCTATGGTCGGTTTCGCATCATGTTCGGCCAGATTCTTCCCAACATTGCAGGTCCTATCCTGGTCATTGCCACCCTGGGATCGGCCGAGGCCATCCTCATGGAGGCCTCCCTTTCATTTTTGGGATTGGGCGCACAGCCTCCAACCCCCTCCTGGGGAGGGATGCTTTCCTCGGCACGGGATTTGTTTTTCTCCGCCCCCTGGATTTGTATCTTTCCCGGGCTTGCCATTTTTATCACTGTGCTGGGCTTGAACCTTTTTGGGGATGGATTGCGGGATTTTCTGGATCCCCATGCCCAATGGAAAACCAGTTAGGAGGAGGGGAATATGACACGCCCATTGTTGGAAATAAAGGAGTTGTCCACGGAGTTTAACACCCTCCATGGCCGGGCCCTGGCCGTGAATCGGGTATCCATGGACATCGGCCATGGGGAAATTGTCGGTGTGGTGGGGGAATCCGGATCCGGGAAATCCGTGACCGCCCTTTCCGTGATCCGGCTCATTAAATCTCCCCC
>JAKSBM010000219.1 GCA_022361135.1 Desulfobacterales bacterium
AATATCGTCCCCCGCAGGCACGGGCCAATTCTTCCCCCGCCTTGGAAGAGCGGTTGGCAATGGTCACCCGCCCTCCCCTGTCCTGTATGCCGTGGGCAACGGCCTTGGCTGCCCCCCCTGCCCCCAGAACAAGCACCTCCTTTCCTTGAATTCCATGGGCATCCAAAGGATCCACAGCTGCGCGCAAATCAGTATTGTAACCCTTGAGGGTTCCCCCCTCATTGACCAGGGTATTCACAGCCCCGATTTTTTCCGCCAGGGGATCCACCCAATCCAGATGGGGAAGGATGGATTCCTTGAATGGAATGGTCACCGAAACGCCTTGGATATCCAATGCCCTGACCGCCCCCACGGCCCCTGCGATATCCCTGGGTTCAAATGCCAGGTACACGGCATCGATGCCGTGGAATGCAAAGGCGGCATTGTGGATGGCCGGGCTGAGGGAATGGCCCACCGGACTGCCGAAGATACAATAGAGTCGGCTTGTGGTCGTTATGGTGTTCATCCTAGTTGCCTTCCTCCGGGTGGGCGGGATATGCGCCCAGGATCTTGAGGGTTAATGTGTTTTCCTTTAAAAGGTCTATGGTTTCAGCCACCCTGTCATCTGAAATGTGGCCGGCCAGATCCAGGAAGAAATAATAATGCCACTTTTCCTTACGGGTGGGCCGTGATTCCAATTTCAACATATTCATGCCTGCGGTTTCAACCGGTTTTAATGCCTGAAACAAGGCACCGGGTTGGTGGGGGACGGCAAACATGACCGAGGTTTTATCATTTCCCGTGGCCCGGGGTGTTTCCCGCCCAATGATCAGGTAGCGGGTGACATTGCCGGAACCGTCCTGGACCTGGGTTTCAATGGGTAAAAGATCATGGACGGCGCTGGTTTCTCCGGGAATAAGGGCGCCGGTGTCGGGATCCTTCTGGGCAGTTGCCACGGCGTCAAGGTCCGAAGAGACTGCCACCAACTTTATATGGGGAAACTTGCGTCCCAGCCAACGGCGACATTGATCCAACACCCGGGGGGTGGCTGTGATGGATTTCAGGTGCTGGGTATTCCCTGTAATGGAAACCAGATCATGGGTGACCGGACTATAGTGTTCCCCGGTGATCTTCAGATCGTATTCCGCAAAGAGATCCAATGTATGGGCAACCGTGCCTTCCATGGAATTTTCCACCGGCACCACACCAAAGTGGGATTCGTTTTTTTCCACCTCCCTGAACAATTCCTCCAGGCTGGGCTGGGAAAGATATTCTCCGCAATGGTGGAAATGCTCCATGGCCGCCCGATGGGGAAAACCACCCTTGGGCCCCAGGTAGGAGATTGTTTTGGGTTTTTGAATATCCCGGGTGGCCCGGATGATTACGTTGAACAGATACCTGAGAAGGGTCTGGTCCGCCGGTCCCTGGTTTTGACGGAAGAGATTTTCCATGACCCTTTTTTCCCGGGAACGGTCCAAAACCTGGGATCCCTTTTCCTTCTTGATATTGCCCACTTTCCGCCCCACTTCAAGGCGTTGGTTAACCAATTCGAGAATCTGGGAATCAATTCGATCGATCTCATCCCTCAAGGGTGCCAATTCTTTTTCCGGCACTGCTGACTCCATTTCTTTTTCCCCCTTCTAAAAATAAAAAAACCGCATCAGGTGCTTGCCCTGCTGCGGTTTGTCTGCGTTTTGTTCTTTTATTGAATCAGTGGATCACCACAGACAGGCAGCATGGGTATAAAAATACCCATAAAAATAAAAGCTAAAAAATTTATTTGCGTGTCTGTTGTTCATTGGTAATTTCTTTTGATTTAAAAATTAGAGTCCCAAAACCCTATATGGGCTTTGTTCGGTTGTCAAGAAAATTTCTTTAACCCGCTATTCCTTTTTCAGGATAAAGGATTGTATCCGGTTTCCGTCCATTTCCTTTACCGTGGCCGTCCACTTTCCAATTTTTATGAATTCACCGTCCTTTGGAATCCGTTCCACCTGGCCCAGGAAAAACCCGGACAGGGTATCGTAATTGGCCGATTCCGGTAATTCGATTTCTATTTCCTTGTTCAAATCCTGGATGGCTATTTTACCCTTGACCAGCCATTTGTTCCCCTTGAGGCGGACGATGTCCGGAGGTACCTGATCGGTTTCATCGGTGATCTCCCCAAGGATTTCCTCAACTAAATCTTCCAGGGTAACAATACCGGAAACGCCGCCGTGCTCATCCACCACCACGGCCATGTGGCTTTTCTGGGCTTTAAAATCCTGGAGAAGGGAATCCAGCTTTTTGGTCTCCGGCACAAAATAGGGCTGCTTCATGATTTCCTTAACATCCAGGAAACCGGAACTATCCCGGCTGCTCATGAGACGTTGGTAGGAACTGAAAAGATCCTTCACATGAAGGATGCCGATGATATTGTCAATGGTGTCCTCAATGATGGGAATCCGGGAAAAACCGGTTTTCAACGTGGCTTTGATGTCCAGCCCTTCGGCCACATCAATGACATACATATCAGCCCTTGGGGTCATAATCTCGGAGCAAAAGGTGTCGTCAAACTCAAAAATGTTTGAAATATATTCCTTTTCCGCTTCCTTGATTTCCCCCTCCTCTTCCACCACTTCCACCATGGTCATCAATTCATCTTCGGTGACGGTGTCCTGGGATTTATCCAGGCGTCCGTGGAGGGAAGGCACAAAATTGAGAATCATTATCAAGGGCCAGAAGAGTTTGGAAAGCCAGTAAATTGGATAGATTACGGCACGGGCCACAAGCACATTGTTCTGGTTGGCAAAGGATTTGGGGAAAATTTCACCAAAGACCAGAATCAAAAGGGTCATGACACCGGTGGCAATGCTCACGGCATTGGATTCAAAATAGCGCAAGGAGAGTGCCGTGGCCAGGGCGGAGGCACCGATGTTCACCAGGTTGTTGCCGATGAGAATGGTGGTTAACAGAGTATTGGAGTCTTCCTTCATCTGCTGAATTAAACGACCGGTGGTTGATCCGTCTTTGGAAATGTGAAGGGCTTTGACTTTACTGATGGAAAACAAAGCCGTTTCAGAGGATGAAAAAAAACCGGAAAGAATAAGGCAGATGATCAGTAAAATAAGATCAAAGGTTATCAAAGTTGAAACATTCCTCTAATGGTGAAAATTAATTTATCTAATAGCTTTTCCCAACGTTTGTCAATTCCCTTTCAAGGGGGTGAGCCGGCGAGCTCAAGGGCAATTCTGGCAGCGCGTCTTGAGCAGCCCGGAGGGCCCAGCCGTTTTCTGATCAGGGACAATTGACGACGATGGTAATTCAGATCCTGGAGCATTTCCAGGGCGGTATCGAAAATTCGCTGTGGTGACGCCTCATCCTGGAGTAACTCCGGCATGACCGGCTGTCCGGCAACCAGGTTGGCCAGTCCGGCATATTCCACCTTCACCAGCAATTTTGCCAGTTTATAGGTCAAAGGCGACATCCTATAAACCAGGATGGTGGGAACGGTGCACAAGGCCGCTTCAAGGGTCACGGTCCCGGAGGCGGCCACTAACAGATCCGCCTGATTGAAAATACGATCCGGATGTCCTTTCACAACCTGGACATGGGATGCCAGGTCATGGCTGTCAATGATTTCATTGAATCGCTCCCCAAGCCGTCCCTGCACCGATTGGGCCGAGGAGATTAAAATGCGAAGTTTGGGGAATTTTTGTTTGAGCAGGGATGCACTGTCCAACATCACGCCCAAAAGACTTTCAACCTCTGCCTTTCTGGAGCCGGGAAGGATTCCCAGGGTCAGTTCATTGCCGGATTCAGCAGATGCCGGGTACGGTTCATGGGGATACCGGTCCATGAGGGGGTTTCCCACAAAGGTGGCTGGAATATCAAACTTTTTGTAAAGGGGAATTTCAAAGGGAAAAATCAAAGCGGCGTGGTCAACGTGGGCTTTGATTTTATTAAGGCGCCGCTGATTCCAGGCCCATACCTTGGGCGTGATATAATACATGACCCGGGCACGGGAATGGGCCTTGACCCAGGCTGCGGCCCTTAGGTTGAATCCGGGATAATCAATGAGAATGACCAGATCCGGATCCAGCTGTTTCATTTTCCGGGTGAATTTACGAAAGGCATCCCGGATCTGCCGGAATTGCCCGAGGATTTCCACCACCCCCATGGCAGACAATTGATCAATGTCATAGAAAAGATCAACCCCTGCGGCTTCCATGTTGGGGCCGCCGATACCAGTCATTCGGCTATGGGGGCTGCTTTTACGTATGGCGGCGGCCAGATGGCCGCCGTGGACGTCACCGGAGGGTTCTCCGGCAAGAATCAAAATTTGTTTTTCCTGTCCCCTGGGAACAGGGCTGGGCTCCGATGTCATGGTATTTCTCCGTCCGACAATGCCACAATACTGATTTTGTGCTCATCTGCCAGTCGAATCATCTCTTCCCTGTCAAAGGAAAGGCTCTTGCCGGATTCCAAAGCCAGAACCGTACATTGGTGGTCCACCATGGTCTGGATGGTATCCCGTCCCGAGGCCGGCACATCAAATCTCAAATCCTGATTGGGTTTGGATAATTTAACCACCACAGCCCCATCTCCCTTGGAAAGATCTCCACCCCGGGCAATGGTGGCATCGGTGCCGTCAATGGCCTCCACGGCCAGTACGGAACCGTTACCAATGACAATGCACTGGCCGATGTCAAGGTCGCCGATGGCCTTGGCCAGTCTCCAGCCCTGTTGGATATCCTTCAGTTCTGCTTCATCGGGCTTGCGCCGGGTCCAGCAGCCTTGGGGGCTAAGGAGTTCGGGAAGGAGAAAGGTGGAAGACATGATTTCAATGCCTTCTTCCTTCATGAGCTCGGCAAAGGATGACAGCACATTGTCGTCGTGGGTTTTCCGGGTTTTTGCAATGAAGGCCAACGCCTTTAGATCCGGGCGAATATCCTTAAAGATGCTGACTTTTTCAATGGAGCCCAGCATTACGGCCTGGGTGACCCCGTGCTTTTTAAAATACTTGAGCAGCTTGTTCAGCTGCCCCAGATAAAGCCATTTAAATTCAGCAACGTCATTTACCAAATCCGGATCTGTATCGGACTTGAACCCGGCGGCGATCACCTTGTACCCTTCCGCCTTTGCCCTTTGTGCAAAAAGACGGGGAAACTGACCACCACCGGCAATGAGACCAATGTTCATGCCTATCGGGTTACCCCTCTATTGGAGTTGGCGATAAAATTCACAAAATTCATCACTTCAGGGGTCTGCTCGACTTCGGCCTTTACCCGTTCCACGGCCTGGGGAATGGTAAGCCCGATGCGGAAGAAGATGCGGTATGCTTTTTTTAATTCCTTGAGACCGGCCTTGGTAAATTTATGGCGCTTCAGTCCCACGTTGTTCAACCCGTGCAATGTGGCCCGGTCCCCGGCTGCAATGACGTAGGGCGGAATATCCTTAACCACAGCGGATTTTCCACCGATGTAGGCGTAATCCCCCACATTGACAAATTGGTGGATGGCCACAAGGCCACCCACGGTGGCATAGTTGCCCACTTCGATGTGGCCGGCCAGGGTGGAATTGTTGGCCAGAATTACGCCCTTGCCCGTCTTACAATCATGGGCAATGTGGGTGTAGGCCATGAGGTAGTTGTTTTCTCCCACCTCGGTGATGCCGCCGCCAAACTCGGTTCCCCGATTGATGGTCACAAATTCACGGATAATGGAGCCGGAACCGATTTTCAGGTAGGTCTTTTCGCCGTGGAACTTCAGATCCTGGGGTGCACCACCAATGGAGGCGTACTGGGAGATCTGACATTTTTCACCAATGGTGGTGAATTTTTCAATGGTGACATGGGGACCGATGGTGGTTCCCGCACCAATGCATACATCTTTTTCAATCACGGCGTAGGGGCCGATGGTTACGTCTTTATCTATCTCTGCACTTGGATCAACAATGGCAGTTGGATGGATCATACTTACTCCGATTTTTCTTTATTACCTTCCATTGCCTTCACCCGTCGTTCGAGGGAAAGCAATGTTTTACGCATCCCGGGCAACCGGGGAATGATATTGGCGGCTTTGAGCCAGTTTTTATGGGGCATGTGGGGGACACCGGAGACGATCTGTCCCGGTTCAACATCCGAGGAGACGCCGGACCAAGGCCCCACGATGGTTCCGTCACCCACGGTGAGGTGACCGGATATGCCGGACTTACCGGCTATGATAACATTTTTCCCAATGACAGCGGAGCCGGCGATGCCCACCTGGGCAACAATGAGGGTGTTATCTCCCACCTTTACGTTGTGGGCAATGTGAACCTGATTATCGGTCTTTACCCCATTGCCCAGGGTGGTGGTTCCCAGGGTACCCCGGTCAATGGTATTGCAGGCGCCGATTTCTACATTGTTACCAATTTCCACGTGACCGGTGTGGGGCAGTTTTTCATGCCCCCCTCCGGCCGGTGTAAAGCCAAACCCGTCGGAACCGATGACCGTGCCGGAATGGATGAGGACATCATTGCCCAAACGGGTTCGCTCCATGAGGGTCACGTTGGGCTTCAAGGTGACATTGTCCCCAAGGATCGCATCGTCCCCGATGTAAGAATTGGCCATGATCCGACAATTATCGCCCAGGGTAACATTCTTTCCCAAAACCACATTGGCTTCCAGGACCACATTTTTTCCCAACCTTGCCCCCTCTCCCAGCTGGGCAGAGTCGGCAATTCCGGGAGTCACTTCTTCGGCGGGATGGAACCTGGCCACCAGCCTGAAAAATGAGAGCCGGGGATTTTCAACGCGCAGGATAACGGAAGTGCAAGACCGGGTAAGTTCTTCCTCGACTTCCGAGAGGATTATTACCGCACCGGCATTTGAACCCTGGATCTGATCCAGGTATTTTTTGTCGCCGGCAAAGGCGATTTCCGTTGAGCCGGCATCCTCAAGGGATGAAACCCCGGTTATTACCCGGTTTTCATCCCCCTGGATTTCTCCGTCAATGAAATCGGCTATTTCCTTTATTTTCATTTCCATTTAGGAGGACTTTCGTTTAGTTGGCCGCTTTGGCCTGCTGGGCGTTGTATGTCTTAATGACCCTGTCCGTTAAATCAACGGTGGAATCCATAAATATAACACCGGCATTCTTCTTTTCAAGAATCAGGGTGTAACCTGCTTTTTCACCCACTTCCTTGGCAATGAGGAAGACAGACTTCTGCATCTTGTTGACCAGGGAAATTTCAAGGCTTTTCAATTCGTTGGCTGCATCGTTTTTCATGCGATTAAAATCGTTCACCCGAATTCTGAAATCCCGTTCTTTTTCTTTTTTCTTTTCAGGACTGAGCACCAGAAATTCCCGCTCAAACCCTTTTCTAATCTTTTCGAGGTTATCCTTTTCGGCTTCCAACTTGGCCTTCAGGGCTTCGCCCTTTTTTTTCAGTTCCTGCTGGCCCAATTTTCCGGCACTGGATTCCTGCATGATTTTTTCGAAATTAATTATACCTATTTTAACGGAGTCGGCACTCCATCCTGTGGAAGAAATTCCCAGGGTAACCATCAGCGCCAACGCCAGTGTTAAGATCAGTTTTTTCATTATAGCCTCCAACTAAATTTAAGAATTAGAAAAATGCACCAATTGAGAAGTCGAATTGTCCGTCACCGGCCTTTTTCTTGTCCTGGCCGTCCAGAACCAGGCCATAGGCCAATCTGATGGGACCCATGGGAGAATTCCAGCGCACCTCAAAACCGGCACTGGAAAATTGGCTGCCCAGGTCAATGTCTTCACTGGCCCGGTAAACATCACCCCGGTCGTAGAAGAGCACGCCCATGACACCCATTTTCTCTTCAATGGGAAAAATCATTTCAGCGTTGAATTGTATGAATTTCTCACCACCCCGTTGAATTGAGCTGCCATCGGGTGTGGCATTGATATCATCGGCATCATCGAAACCACGGATGGAATTGATTCCCCCCAGATAGAAGCGGGCCCAGTCAATGTCCGGGTTTCCATCGGTTCTATCGTCCAGGTATCCCCCCTTCAGGTGAAGTGCTCCGGTGAACTTCCAGAACATGGGTACCCAGACGCCGGTTTCGGCCAAATATTTTGTGTAATCAATTTCACCCCCCACCACCTCTCCGGCATATTCGATGGAGAACTTGTGGAAGGAGCCCTTGGTGGGCAGAAAATAATGGTTTCTGGAATCGTAACTGATATAGGGCTTGAGACTGGCGGTGAGGAATTTACCCGGGGTTACGCTGGTCTTGGTAACATCCACATCGGAAACCTCAAATTGCTCCAGGTTGTATTCCACGCCCAGGGAGGTGTAATCCCAAATCTGCCGATAGGCATTTCGAATGGTGAAACCAATGGAATCCCGATCGTAGTGATCGTATTCCTTTTCCAGTTTATAGATATCACCGCCCAGGGAAATGGGTTTGTCAAACAGCCAGGGTTCGGTAAAGGAAATATTATAAAGTCCGGTTTCGCCGGAAAGGCGGGCCATGAGCTTCAGGTTGTAGCCCTTACCAAAAAGGTTGCGCTCTTCCAGTGAAACCTGGCCAAAGGGACCGTCCCCACTGTTAAAACCGCCGCCAAAGGCAAAGTTACCGGTGGCTTTTTCCTTGACCGTAACCTCAAGATTGCGCTGGTTGGCCACATCGGTTTTGGTGGGTTTGATATCCACCACTTCAAAATAATCCTTAAAGCGCAGGTTACGATAACTTCTCTGGATCTTGGCCAGGGAATACTTACCCTGCTCCTTTACGGCCATTTCACGCCGAATGACCTTATCCCGGGTTTTGGTATTACCTGAAATATTAATGCGGTTGAAATAGACCATTTCACCCTGGGTAACCTTAAAACGGATGTCCACGATCTTGGTTTCGTTGTTTTTATCCACCAGGGGAACAACCTTGGCATTGGCATAGCCTTCATTGGCGTACTTGTCGTTGAGACGAAGCAGGTCGGTTCTCAGCTCTTCCCGATTAAACAGGCCGCCTTTTTTGATGCGCATGTCTTCCAACAAGTCTTCCTTGTTGCCCAGGATATCGCCTTCTATGTCGACCTTGCCGACGCTGTATTGGAATCCTTCTTCAATTTTGAACTTTACGGTGATGGATTCTTCGTTGTAGGCGATCTCTGGATCGGACACCTTAACATTGATAAATCCATTGTTTTTATAGAGGGACTCGATGCGGATGACATCATTTTCCAACTCGGTTTCATCCAGATCGCCGGATGAAGTTAAAAAGGACCAGAATCCCTTTTCCTGCACCTTCATCACATCGGCCAGATCGTCCTTGTCAAAATGACGATTGCCTTCAAAGGTGATGGACTCAATCTTGAGTTTCTCCCCTTCCTTGATATCAAACTGAATATCGGCCTGGCGATTCTTCACCGTGTCAATGTTGTAGGCAATTTGAACGTTGTGATAATTTTTTTCCGTGTAAAGGCGTCTGAGCTTGTCCACATCTGCATTGATCTTGTATACATTGAGAATGGAACCGGTGGAGGTATCCACCACATCAAACAGCTCTTCTTCTTCATAGACATGGTTGCCGGAAAATTTAATATACCGAACCGTGGGCTTCTCGGTTACCTCAAAGGTAATTTCCAGGCCCCGGTCCAGGGATTTTTTACGGATGACCACATTTTCAAAGAATCCCATCTTGTAGATTTTCTGCAGATCCTGGGACAATTTGGAGGGGACCATTATTTCCTGGGGCTCGGAAGTGATGACCCTCAGGATGGCATCGGATTCAATGCGCCGGTTGCCGGCCACACGGATGCTTGAAATGATCCGTTTTTCGAATAATTCACCCACAACCCCTTTCTTCAATTGTTCAACGGCGGATGCAATGCTGGTGCTTGCCTTGCCGGAAGACTGGGCGAAGAGGGTCATGGGAACATCATCCCCATACACCGGATACATGGTGGCATCGATACTCATGCGCTGGCCCAATGTAAAAATTTGGCCGGTGATGATCTGGTCCACGCCCATTTTGATGCCCTGGCCCTTGAATTCTTCCGGAGTCCATTGGCTGGTGTCCACATCGTCTTCAATGATAACCACCGTGGCTCCGCTTTCCTTCAATTGGTCGGCCAGCATCAGGGGAATGGTTTTCCCAAGCTTGCCGTCCGGGGCATCGGCTTCAACCCCAAAGGGATAAATGGCGACGCTGACCTTTTGTTCAGCACTCAAGGGGGTGACAAGAGATAAAAGAAAAAACAATACCAGAACAATGGCGCGTTGCTTCAGGCGATTTACCATAGCTGTTTTCCTGACATCCTTAGCTTTAAATTCATTTTACAGGTATTATCCGGTTTTCCTTGATGGAAACCCTTCGATCCATCAAGTCGGCGAGATGTGGGTTGTGGGTGACGACCATGACAGTCATCCCCAGTTCGGAATTCAACTCCCTCAACAATTGGTGAATTTCTTCACTGTTTTCCCTATCCAGATTCCCCGTGGGTTCGTCTGCAAGCAATAGGCGAGGGTGCTGTACCAGGGCTCTGGCAATGGCAACCCGCTGTTGCTCACCACCAGACAAATCCTCAACACGACTGTGAGCACGATTAGTTAGCCCTACCTTATCAAGCATATTTAAGGCCTGTTTTTCAACTCTTTTTTTGCGACCGTCTCCGATGTATCCGGGCATGGCCACATTCTCCATGGCGGAAAATCCCTGGAGCAGATAATGGAACTGAAAAACAAAGCCAATATTCTTATTTCTAAATCGGGCAAGGGAATCGTCGTCCAGGCTGAACAGATCCCGGGAATCATGTAGCACCCTGCCCCCGTCGGGTCGATCCAGGGTCCCCACCATATTTAAAAAGGTGGATTTACCAATACCCGAGGCGCCAACCACGGCAACGGTTTCCCCCTTGTAAAGGGAAAAATCGGCATCCTTGAGGATATCCAATGTCGCAGTTGGAGAGGTGAACGATTTGCTGACCCCTTCCAGGCGGACCAGTTCTTCCCCACTGACATTATCCATAGCGCACCGCATCAACTGTGTTCATCTTGGATGCCCGAATGGAAGGATAAAGTGTGGAAATAAAACAGATCACCAGAGCACTGACGGCAATGAGAACCACATCCCCCACTTCCAATTGGACCGGCAAAGTGGAAAAGGGATAGGCTTCCGGCAATTGAATGAAATCATATTTCTTCAAAAGCCAACAGATAACCACACCGGAAACGGTTCCGATGAAGGTTCCCAACGTACCGATGATCATACCCTGGATCATGAAAATCCGGCGGATCAAAGCGTTGGTTGCACCCATGGTTTTCAGCACGGCAATGTCCCGGGTCTTCTCCATGACCATCATGATCAGAGCCGAAGCAATGTTGAAGGCGGCCACCAGAATGATCAGGGTCAAAATGACAAACATGGCTGTTTTTTCAAGTTTCAACGCCGAGAAAAGGCTTTGGTTGATATCCATCCAATCCCGAACGTAAAAGGGGTAATTAACGAAATCCATGCTCTTTTTCTGTACATCCTTGACGGAAAAGACATCGTCAACCCAGACACCAATGGCGGAGATCCGATCCTTGGCACCGGTGAGGCGCTGTGCCTGGTCCAGCCGGACATAGGCCAGTACCGAATCATACTCCTGCATGCCGGATTCAAAGATCCCCCGGACTTCAAAACGTTTCATGGAAGGGATCTGCCCCATGGGTGAGATAATACCCTTGGAGGACATGAGGATAATCTTATCTCCCTTGATGACGCCGATGGAATTGGCCAGGGCTTTACCCAGAATAATCCCCGGAAGCCCCTGGGCACTCTGTTCCAAAACCTGATTCAGCGATTCCGGGGAATAGCCTTTGATTAAAGCCGCTCCCGAACTGGGCTCTATGCCTCTGACCATGACCCCGGTAAAGGATTGCCGGGTTCGAATCATGGCCTGGCCAAAGAGAATTGGGGATGCGTGCCGGGCCGAAGGCAACTCCTCCAACCGGCTCAACATGGATTGATATTCCCCATAACTGCCACCATAGCTCATAACAAGCATGTGGGGCTCAAAACCCAAAATCCGCTTCCGGAAATCGGTTTCAGCCCCACTCATGACGGCGATGACCACCACCAGCGCCATCACACCGAGTGCAACGCCGGCCACGGAAAGAAAGGTAATCAAGGAGATGAACCCTTCTTTCCGTTTTGCCTTTAGGTAGTTTTTCGCTATGAAAAATTCAACATTCATTCGTTATTTGGAAGGATTCTGTTTCATATGGGGGAACAGAATAACTTCTCTGATGGACGGAGAATCGGTCAGCAGCATGACCAGACGGTCAATGCCGATGCCTTCACCGGCCGTGGGCGGCATGCCGTATTCCAATGCCTCAACATATTCAGAATCCATGATATGGGCTTCATCATTGCCCTCGTCCCGCTGTCTAACCTGCATGAGGAAACGATTGTGCTGATCTTCGGGATCGTTGATTTCGGAAAAGCCGTTGGCAATTTCCCGGCCGGCAATGAAGAGTTCGAAACGATCGGTGAGTTCCGGATCGGTATCGCTCTTCCGGGACAGGGGAGAAACCTCCACGGGATAACCGGTGATGAATGTGGGCTGGATGAGGTTGGGTTCAACCAATGCATCGAAAAGTTTGGTGAGAACCTTGCCGTGGCGGTCTTTTTTGGTGATGTGAATGCCCTTTTCTTCGGCAATGGCCAGCAGGGCTTCGGTGTCATTGAGAACGGAAGGATCGATGCCGGCCACTTCGGCCAGGGAGTCCACCATGGAAATCCGCTTCCATCCCTGGGCAAATTCGATGGTATGGCCCTGGTACTCAATGGCGGTTTCTCCGGTCACTTCCTTGACAATGGATTCGAACATGACCTCGGTGAGATCCATGAGGTCTTCATAATCGGCATAGGCCTGGTAGAATTCAACCATGGTGAATTCAGGATTGTGACGGGTGGATACACCTTCGTTCCTGAAGTTTCTATTGATTTCAAATACCCGTTCAAAGCCACCCACAACCAGTCTCTTGAGG
>JAKSBM010001051.1 GCA_022361135.1 Desulfobacterales bacterium
ATGTCTTTAAGTTTGAGGATCGGTACCGCCACAAGTTGATCTTTGCGGCCACGGCCCTGGAGGTCTTGCGCCGGGAGTTGGTGAAGAAAAATTAATTCCCGGGTGTCAGGTTGAAGAGTTCTTGGAACCAGGCCCCGGCCCGGGCTTCGAATTCTTCCTGGTGGGCGGGGATGTCCATGCGGTGGCCCCCGCCGGATTGGCAGATGAGTTCCTTGGGGGACTGGGCGGCGTTCAAAAGGATGCGGGCATTGTCCACGGGAACCACTTCGTCGGCATCGCCGTGGAAAATCAGCAGATGGTGGAGGGCCGATGCCTTGTCCCGGAGATCGAAGAGAAGGTTCTCTTTGAAAAAGGAGAGGGGCAGGGCAGGGCGGTCGTCGGTGGCCCCCTGGGGGATGTTTTCAATGGTCCGGCTCACCACGGGGGATGCGCAGAGAACCGCCCCTTTTAATTGAATATCCATTTTTTCCAATTCATCCCAGGCATTGATGCAGGTGGCCCCGCCCATGGACGAGCCGAATATCCCCAATTCATTGGAGGTCAGGCCCAGGGAAAGGGCGTGCTGGGTGGCGGCCAGGAAATCCCGGGTCCGCTTTTCCAGGGAGGTGTCTTTGACAAAATTGCCCTGGCTTGCGCCGCATCCCCGGTGGTCAAAGCGGAGAAAGGCCATGCCCTGCCGGGGGAGAAGCCGGGACAGAACTTCCTGTTTGGCCGAATGGAGGCTGCCTTCCAAACCGTGGGAGCCCACCACCAGGGGGGGATTCTCCCGGTGGGGAAGGTGGAGAATACCTTGGAGTTCCAATTGGTCACAGCTGAATTGAAGGGGGATTTCACGGGTTTTCATCTTGTTTTTATCCTGTTTTATCCGTATAATATTAGATTTCGAAATCGTTAAAATTTTAAGCAACATCCTAAACCCATAGTAAATGAAACGCCCATGAGCATCAAGAAACGAAAAGCATATGAGTTAGAAATTATCGACCTTGCCTTTGGGGGCAAGGGCATCGCCAAACCCGACGGATTTCCGGTGTTCGTGGACCGTTGCCTCCCCGGGGATACGGCCCTTGTGAAGATTACCAAGAAGAAAAAATCCTGGGCCGAAGGGAAATTGATCAAGGTTCTGGAACCCTCTCCCCTGAGGGAGGCGGGCCGTTGCCAATACTGCAACTATTGCGGGGGCTGTAAGTGGCAGCAGATTTCCTATGAAAAGCAATTGGAATATAAGCGGAACCATGTGGCCGAATCCCTGGCCCACATCGGCGGGCTCAAGGATGTTCAGGTCAACCCGGTTATTCCTTCGGATCCCATCTACGGATACCGGAACAAGATGGAGTTTTCCTGTTCCCCCCAGCGCTGGCTTCTGCCCCATGAACTGGAGGACGAAACCATTAAAAAGGATTTCGGCATCGGTCTCCATGTGCCGGGCACCTTTGACAAGGTCATTGATATTGACGAATGTCACATCATGCCCGAGCTGGGCAATAAGATCATGGCAGTGGTCCGGGAATTCATCAAAGAATCCGGGCTTCCGGCTTACCACCTGCGCCACCACACGGGTTTCTGGCGCTTCCTCATGCTCCGCCATTCCGTGGCCCGGGATGAGTGGATGGTGAATGTTGTCACCCGGGACAAGGATCTGGCCGTAGTCACCCGTCTGGGGGATATCCTGGCCAAGGAATTTCCCCAGATTGTTTCCATTGTGAACAATATCACCGATGCCAAGGCCGGGATTTCCCTGGGCAAGGAAGAGGTGCTCATCCACGGGGAAGATCACATTGTGGAAAAGCTGGCGGATTTTGAATTTAAGATATCCGCCAATTCCTTTTTCCAGACCAACACCCGGACCTGTGAAAAGCTCTATGCCAAGGTGGCTGAATATGCCGACCTCAAGGGCGGTGAAACCGTCATTGACCTTTATTCCGGCACCGGCACCATCCCCATCTGGCTGGCGGCCAAGGCGGAAAAGGTCTTTGGCATTGAGATCGTGGAACCGGCCGTCATCGATGCCAAGAAAAACGCCGCCCTCAACGGCATTGAAAATTGTGAATTTCTTTTGGGCGACATCAAGGACATCCTGCCCACCCTGGAGCAGAAGCCGGACATGATGGTCATTGATCCCCCGCGGGTGGGGATGCACAAGAGCGTGGTGGCCCAGGTCCTGGCCCTGAGTCCCCAGAAGATCGTCTATGTTTCCTGCAACCCGGCCACATTGGCCCGGGACCTGGAGATGCTCTGCCCGGTTTACAATGTGGAAGAGGTGACCCCGGTGGACATGTTCCCCCACACCTATCACATTGAGTCCGTTGCCCTACTCACCCATAAATAGGGTGATTCAATAATCGGTTCCCCTGGCTGTTTTCTACGCGGACTGCGTTGCCAAAATAGCGGAAATGGAGGGGGAAAGGGTTTCAAGGCGTTATACATAAAAAGGCCGCTGTCCCGTTTCGGGGCAGCGGCCTTTTGGTGTTTTTGGGGTAGGCTGTGGGCTATTTCCCGTTTTCATC
>JAKSBM010000039.1 GCA_022361135.1 Desulfobacterales bacterium
CCCCATCGGGGTGGTGTGACTGTGCTGATTTTTATGGCTTGGAAAGCCCCCTGAACTTTAATGTCGGGGGGCTTTTCTGTATTTATGGGGTGCCGTTGGGTGGGAATTGGTGGAAGGAAAGGGTGCAGAATACCCGTGGGGAAGCAGGGGGAACCCCGCTTTGGTCGAAAGAAAGTCGGAAACAGCTTCTAATCTTCGCCTTCCGCAGATTTCCAAAACTGCGGTCCAATGGGTCCTCAAACAGTTGGAAATGCTTTGATCCAGGCGAAGAAGAAGCTGTAATTCCCACTTTCTGATGCCCGCGCGGCGTCCCCCCTGCTCCCCCACTAACCGCCCTACCATAATTCGTTTGAAGTAGTGAAATTGGCAGTAATGGAAATAGCATTGAAATTCCCATAGGATTTTTTTAGAAGTAGATATCATAACAGGGCATTAAGTTGATCGTTGTCTTTTTGGGGATGGAATATTTAAGTTCGGATTGCATTGATTTTCGATTTTCATTCAATCTGTCTTCGTTTTATCGGGCATTATTAGATCTGTAAGTTCATAGGGTCAGCGGTCAGCTAATAGTAAAGTACCAGAATTGTTCAATCATTTTTTAATCGATCAAGGAAAAGATCAAAAATGAAAGCAAGCATACTTACATTCAGCCAAACCGGGAACACGCTTAAAGCCGGAATTTCGATTGGAACCGGATTAATGGATAATGGATTTGATGTTTCCCATGTTAATTTCCTCCAGCGAAAAAAATGGGATCCCGGCGACGCAGATCTTATCGGAATCGGTTGTCCCGTTTTTGAAAACAGACCGGCAGAAGTTATGGGTGATTTCTTGCTAAACAGTTGTGTTGATCTGAGTACCAAAAAGGCATTTGTCTTTATTTCCTCTGGAGGCTCTCCGGCTAAATCTCTGTGGCATCTTGGGAAAGCTGTAACTCTTAGTGGGGCCACTGTCCTCGGGGGCATACAATTAAGAGGAATTTGTACATACCCCTCACTTTTTGGAATCTATCCGAACAGGCCCAATGAAATGGAAATCGAGTTCGCAAAAAAATTTGGACATGCCATTGCCGCGAATATGATGCATGGGGAG
>JAKSBM010000698.1 GCA_022361135.1 Desulfobacterales bacterium
CGCCCCGGCCGCCCGGAATGCCAGGGCGCACACCGGGTTGTCCAGTTCATGGAGCTTGGCCAGGCGGGACCGGCCGCCGGCATCCTCCCGCGTTTTTTTGAGCTGGTCCAGGTCATGGAAGGCGATGACATCCTGGTCCTGGTTGATCATAAAGGCCAGGCCGGTTTTCCCCACCCTGAGGCTGCCGATGAACCGGGAGAGCACATCCAGCTCGATATCCACCCCCACCACCCCGGTCAGGGATCCGTCCGGCCCGTAGACCGGCCCGGCCGTGGTAATGCCGGGTTTCTGGGAGGTGAAAAAAACATAGGGGTCTGTCCAGATAATGTTCCGGGTTTCCACGGCCTTTTTAAACCAGGGCCGCACCCTGGGATCATAGGTGTCATTGGGATCGATGCTCTCCCGGACGATATCCATATTCCGGTCCCGCCACAACAGCCGGGTGGCCCGGCCGGTTTCACCCATCTCAATGATCTTGGTGCGGAACCACTCCCTGGAGGTGGAGGCGTCCCGGTTTACATAGTAAAAGTTTCCCTTTGGATCGGCAAAATAGATGCCTGCGAACTGGGGATAGATCTGGAGCTGGTCAAAAAAGTACTGCTCCAGTTTGTCGATATTTCCCTGCTCTGTGTTAACCACTTCGGAAGAGATCAGCCGCTTGGTGAGATGGGCCGCACCCCTGGCAACGGAAAAGTAGTTCTCGGTCTCCTTGAGGGTCAGCTCAAGGATGTTCTCCATGATGTCCCGGGTATGGTCCAGCATCACCCGCTGGGTGGTGAAAAAGGAGAAGGGGGCGATGATCAGGTGGGTTCCCCAGACCAGGGCGAAACAGCCGATAATGATGACCCATCGTATGGAAATCTTCACATTACCTCTTGACAAAAAAATACCACAGGGTGATATTAAAGTTTTTTTCAAATATTTTTATACAGGTGATTGCCATGGGACACAACCTTCACTTTGAAACCAAAGCCATCCATGAGGGGCTGCGGGACCGTGACTGGGAAGGATCCACCCTGCCGCCCATTTTCCAGTCTGCCGCCCATTTCCACGAAACCGCTGAATCCTTAAGCCAAACCTTTGCCGGAAAGCAGCCGGATCACATCTACATGCGGCTCACCAACCCCACCAACCGGTTCCTGGAGGAGCAGCTGGCCTCCCTGGAGTCCGGCCGGGCCGCCGTGGTCACTTCGTCCGGCATGGCAGCCGTCAACAACGCCTGTATGGCCCTGCTCCAGGCCGGGGATGAGTTCGTGGCCTCCAGATCCCTGTTCATGTCCAGCTACACCCTGTTTACCACGATATTCAAAAAGTACAATATACAGGCCCATTTGGCAGACCCCCTGAATATAGATGAGATCGCCTCTAAGATCAATGCCAAAACCCGGTTTGTCTACATGGAGACCATTACCAACCCGGGCATGGAAATCCCTGATATCAAAGCGATTGCCGACCTGGCCCATGCCCATGGCCTGCCCCTGCTGGTGGACAACACCCTGGCCTCCCCCTGGCTGTGCCGGCCCATTGAAATGGGAGCGGATATCGTGCTCCACTCCACCACCAAGTATTTTTCCGGCCATGGGGCCGCCATGGGCGGGGTGGTCATCGACAGCGGCAATTTTGACTGGCTGGCTTCGGGCCGGTTTGAAGATTTCAAACCCTTTGTGGAACAAAAGGGGGAATTGGCCTTCCTCCACCGGCTCTGGAAGGAATACCACGTTAATTTCGGCACCACCCCGGCGCCCTTCCACTCCTTCCTCACCACCATCGGCCTCACCACCATGGGGGTGCGCATGGAACGGCACATGAAAAACGCCATGGATGTGGCCCGGGCCCTCAAGGATCACCCCGGGGTGGAATGGGTCAATTATCCCGGTTTTGAAGACCACCCCAGCCATGGGGCGGCCAAGCACTTGTTTGAGGGCCGGGGATTCGGCACCATGCTCACCTTCGGCCTCAAGGACCAGGACAGCTGTTTCAAGATGATCAATCGGCTGGAAATGATTCTTAACCTGGCCAATTTGGGGGATTGCAAAACCTTGATCATCCATCCCTATTCCACCCAGTATGCCTCCTTTCCCCAGGACCAGCGGGATGCCCTTGCCGATCCCTGCCTCCTGCGGCTCTCCGTGGGCATTGAAGCGGGTGAAGACATCTGTGCAGACCTGTTCCAGGCCCTTGAAGGGGTGTAAGCTGTGAGCGAGTATATTGGAAATGACCAGAGCGGTGCCACCGTGGGCATCGTTGAGAAACAGTATTTTCAGTTTGCCGACAACGGGGAAAAGCTGGGGCTGGAAAGCGGGGCCGATCTGGGCCCGGTGACCCTGGCCTATGAAACCTGCGGCACCTTGAACGAAGATAAATCCAACGCCATCCTCATCCTCCATGCCCTCACCGGGGACTCCCACGTGGCGGGCTATTATTCCCCGGACGATCCCAAGCCAGGATGGTGGGATCTCATGGTGGGACCGGACAAGGGCATTGATACGGAAAAGTACTTTGTGATCTGCATCAATATCCTGGGCTCCTGCTGCGGCTCCTCCGGGCCCTCGTCCATCAATCCGGAAACCGGGGTGGAATATGCCCTGGACTTTCCCCTGATTACCATCGGGGACATGGTCAAGGCCCAAAAGGCCCTGGTGGAATCCCTGGGCATTGAAAAGCTGTTGGCCGTTGTCGGGGGCTCCGTGGGGGGGATGCAGGTCTTGGAGTGGACCGTTCGCTATCCGGAGATGATGTCCGGGGCCGTGACCCTGGCCACTACCTGCCGCCATTCCGCCCTGGCCATCGCCTTTAACGAGGTGGCCCGGCAGTCCATCATGGCCGATCCCAATTGGAACCAGGGCCGCTACTATGGGGGAGACAAACCGGACATGGGGCTGGCCATTGCCCGGATGATCGGTCACATCACCTACCTTTCCGACGAATCCATGCGGACCAAGTTCGGCCGTCGCCTCCAGAATCGGTCGGCCCTGAGTTTCGGATTTGGGGCGGATTTCCAGGTGGAGTCCTACCTCCAATACCAGGGCAATAAGTTCATTGAGCGCTTTGATGCCAACTCCTTCCTCTATATTACCAAGGCGGCGGATTATTTCGACCTGGCCCGGGACCACGGCAAGGGATCCCTGGTCAAGGCATTTTCCCGCTGCCGATCCAAGTTCCTGGTGGTCTCCTATACTTCGGACTGGCTCTACCCCACCTACCAGTCCAAGGAAATGGTCACGGCCATGAAAAAGAACAACCTGGATGTGAGTTTCTGCGAGATCGATGCCCAATGGGGCCACGATGCCTTTTTATTACCCAACCCCAAGCTGGACCATCTCATGTCGGGCTTTTTAAGGAGTGTGCACCATGAACCCCCTGCGGTATGACCTTCAGCAGATTGCCTCCTGGATCGAGCCGGGTTCCCGGATACTGGAACTGGGCTGCGGCCAGGGGGAGTTGCTCCACCATTTGAAGACGGAAAAACAGGTAAAGGAACGGGGGATCGAGATCACCGAGGCCAAGGTGGTGAAATGCATTGAAAAGGGACTCTCCGTCCTCCAGGGGGACATCAATGCCGAGATTGAGGATTACCCGGACCAGGTCTTTGACTACGCCATTTGTTCCCAAACCCTGCAACAGGTCTATGATCCCGCCTCCCTGATCCGGTCCATGCTCCGGGTGGCCCGGCGGGGGGTGGTGAGTTTCCCCAATTTCGGCCACATCCGGGTGCGCATGCAATTGGCCTTCAGCGGCTGTGCCCCCGTGACCAAGGAATTGCCCTACTCCTGGCACGACACCCCCAATATCCGGGTGCTGAGCCTGCGGGATTTTAAACATTTTGCCTCGGAAAACGATTTTACCATATTAGACAAAGCCGCCATCAACACCCGGAATCACCACCGGGAGGGAAAGATGGTTACCTGTATGCCCAACCTATTTGCCACCTATGGAATTTTTCTCATCGGAAAGGAATAGCCCATGCAGACCCACTACGATCACAAACGCCTGATGGATCAGATCATCCGCATTAAACAGGAGCTGGGCAGTGAATTGCTCATCCTCACCCACCATTACCAGCGCAAGGAAATCGTGGATTTGGGGGACCACCGGGGAGACTCCTTTGCCCTGGCCCGCCGGGCGGCCCGGGATGAAAATGCCAGGTACATTGTCTTCTGTGGGGTCCAATTCATGGCCGAAAGTGCCGCCGTCCTGGCCAAACCGGGGCAGATCGTCCAGATTCCCGACCCGGATGCGGGCTGCTGGATGGCGGACATGGCCGATGGCTTCCAGGTGGAGAAAAGCTGGCAGGACATGGGCGAGGTCCTGGAAGAAAAAATGCCCGTGCCCGTGGCCTATGTGAATTCCCATGCCGACATCAAGGCATTTTGCGGTCGCAACGGCGGCGCCGCCTGCACCTCGGCCAATGCCCGGGCCGTTGTGGAATGGGCCTTTGGCCGGGGGGATAAGGTTTTCTTCCTCCCCGATGAACACCTGGGGCGGAATACGGCCTGGGACATGGGCATTCCCGAATCCGAGATCTGCGTCTGGGATCCGGCCCTGCCCCTGGGGGGGAATACCGAAGCTGATATCCGTCGGGCCCGGGTGATCCTCTGGCAGGGCCATTGCCAGGTCCACTCCCAATTTACCCCGGAACAGGTCCAGAGCCTGCGGGTGAATTTCCCCGATGCCCGGATTCTGGTCCATCCCGAATGCCGGGCCGACGTGGTCCAGGTGGCCGATGCCGCCGGCTCCACCTCCTTCATCGCCCGTGAGGTGGCCCAGGCCCCCTCGGGTTCCACCCTGATTCTGGGTACGGAGATCCATTTTATCAAGCGCTTGGCCGTGGAATATCCCGATAAGAAAATCCTTCCCCTCATGGATACCTTTTGTCCCAACATGTATAAGGTGAACCTGCCCAATCTCCTCCACACCCTGGAGAACATCGGCCAGGTGAACCGGGTGGATATCCCCGATCCCATTCGAAGGGATGCGTATACGGCATTGGACCGCATGCTTTCCCTGTAAATTTCATCCCGATTCCGGGGTGATCCCCTTCCATTCCAATGCCCGGCAGGGTGGTTTCCCCGCCGGGCATTGAAAATAAAGCTTTCCTCCCGTCTTCCCGCCTGTTACATCAATGTCGGATCATTGGTTTTGGTTTCACCGTTCATCAACCCGCTTTTCCAACAGAAGGAGATGACAGATGGAATATGAGAACATCCTTGTCCAGGTCCGTGACTCCCACGTGGCCGTCCTCACCCTGAACCGACCCGACCAGATGAACACCTTCACCACTCCCATGGCCGGGGAACTTAACACCGCCCTTCTCTCTTTGGATAAAGATCCCCAGGTCCGGGTGATCCTCATCAAAGGGGCGGGCCGGGCCTTTTGCGCTGGCATTGACGTCAATGAATTGGAGGGCCAGACCCCCCTGGAATACCAGAATTGGATCGAGCACATGGAAGCCCCCCTGGTGACCATTGGCACCATGGAAACCCCGGTGATTGCCCAGGTCCAGGGGGTGGCTGCGGCCAACGGCATGGGCCTGGCCGCCTCGGCCGACCTGGTCATGGCCGCCGACAATGTGAAAATGGGCCTCACCGCCATCAATGTGGGACTGAACTGCGTGGGGCCGGTGATCCCCGTGGCCCGGTGCGTGGGCCGGAAACGGGCCCTGGAACTCCTCCTCTACGGCCGTTTGATCAAGGTCGAGGAAGCCCGGGAGATGGGGCTGGTCAATCGCATCGTCCCCCGGGATGAACTGGAGGATGCCGCCCTGGCCTGGGCCGAGGAATTGGCCAAAAAGAGCCCCCTGGCCGTCACCCTGGCCAAGACCGCATTTTACCAGTCCGAAGACCTCCCCTATGGGGCCCAGTTTGCCCATATGAACCAGGTCTTTGCCCGGCTTTGCACCACCGAGGATGCCCGGGAGGGGGTCCAGGCCTTTTTTGAAAAACGGAACCCCCAATGGCAGGGGAAATGATGGGCATCTTCTAACCCCGGTCCGTTTTTTATTTTATGGAAAAACCCCATGGTCGGCAGCCCGGTTGCCGACCATGGGAGTCTCTTTTTCTTCCGCCACCTTTTCCACAAAGGCCCGGCCGGCCCCGCCCCCGAGCATGGGAATGTCGGAACGGGTTCAGGATTTTCTAGTTTTACTGCCTTTGCGAAGTGGCTGATTTCAGATTCCCATTCTGTATTTTCCCTTAAAAGGGCCTATCTTTAAGCTTTTTGGGGATGGTCTTATTTTTCTTTCGCCATTTGGCGAAATACATTTTGACGATATTTTCGCAAGTCTGTATACTTTAAGGAAATCCCTGATTAATCCGTACGTTCTGTCCATTTATAGTCCACGATTTTGTACGGACGAATAATATCGAATCAGCATCCGTAACAATTGGTGTGTTTTCCATGCCGATCATTCATGACAAGAAAGGAGATCATGATGGATCCGTCTTCCCAGGTTTTCCTCCAGCGGGCCCGGGTGATGAACTACATGCGCCGCACCGCCATCGTTTTGGTGGGCGTGGCCCTGTGTTACTCACTGGTGGCCCTGGTCTATTCCACCCAGGTCATTTATAAGGTCAAATTGAACTATGCCGTGATTCTGGAACAATTCGGCGGTAAACGCCAGGCCGTCACCGAGGTGGGGTGGCATTTTCGCCTCCCCTTTTTCACCCGCCTTGAAAAGGAAGTCCCCCTGATGAACCAGAACATGTACCTGGGCGGGGCATCCGATGCCATTAAGATCATTTCCCAGGAAAACGTGGCCCTCTGGACCTCGGCCCTGATGACATTCAAGATCAATGATTTACGACGATGGGGCATTGAAAATCTATCCCCGGAAGTCCTCCTCCAGGGGGATTTTGACGGCATTGCCAAGGACATCCTCCAGGGAGAGGAGGTGAACAAGCTCATCAGCGACCGGGAAACCGTCAAAGAAGCCATCTTCATGGCCTTGAAGAAACGGCCCATCAACGCCGACGGCCCCACCCTGGAAACCAAGTACGGCATCGAGGTGGTGAGTTTCGTCCTCAAGGAGACGCGCTTCGGAGACAAGCTCGTGGAGGCGACGGAGGAGAAGAAGCGCAGGGAGCTCATCGCCGAGGCCGAGAACTACGCGGCGGACCAGGAGGCGAGCCGGATCCGCAAGCTCTACTCCGCCTA
>JAKSBM010000136.1 GCA_022361135.1 Desulfobacterales bacterium
CGTTTAACGAGGAAGACAAGCTCAAAGATGCACTCAAGAGCGTTCAATGGGCCGATGAGATCGTTGTGGCAGATTCCTTCAGCACCGACGGCACGGCGCGCATTGCAGCGGAACTCGGGGCCCGGGTCGTACAGATCCCGTTCCAGGGGTTCGGCCATCTCCGCAACGAGGCCATGGCCGCCTGCAGCCATCCGTGGATCTTCAGCCTGGATTCCGATGAGCGGTGCACCGAGGCCGCCCGGAAGGAGATCCTGGAGATCATCAATGCAAAGGACAGCCTGGATGCCTATTATGTCCCCCGGAAGAATTTTTTCATGGGGCAGTGGATCCGTCGGTCCGGTTATTATCCCGATTACCGGCAGCCCCAGCTTTTCAAAAAGGGGGCATTGGTATTTAAACCCGACGCCGTCCACGAGCGGTATGATGTGATTTCGGATAAAAAATGCGGATATTTCAAGGCGGCCATCCACCAGGTGCCCTTTAAAAACCTGGATGAGTTGATCCACAAGGCCAACCGCTATTCCACCCTGGGGGCGGATAAACTCATGGAAAACAAAAAGAGCTCGGGCATGTTCAAGGCCCTGTCCCATGGGTTGTGGGCCTGGTTTTCCATGTATGTTTTAAAATTGGGATTTTTGGATGGGTGGCCCGGATTCATCATCGGGCTGGGGAATTTTGAAGGGACCTTTTATAAGTACGCCAAATTCCACCTGAAGAAAAATGGGATGGAATCCTTTCTCACATCGCCCCTTCCCAAGGAATAGAATCGGAGTCCGGGGCGATGCCGGTCCATTAAAAGATGGAGTTGAGTCGCCCCATGCGCTGTTGTTCCAGCCACACCTCGTGGAGCCTGTAGATCCGGATGGTATCCCGGCCCATGGCATCCATGGTGTGGCTTTTTTGTACCCGTTTCCGGGCCGTGTGGACCCGTTCCAGGGTCCGGGCGGGGTTCTCAATGGTGTCGCAGATGTGTTGGGACAGGGTCTCGTGGTCTTCCACGGGAAAAATGAGGCCGGTCACTTGGTCTTCAATGATGTCCCCGATGCCGCCGCTTTGTGCCCCCACCACCGGGCAGGAGCAATACATGGCCTCCAATAACGCCTGGGGAACCCCTTCAAAGGGGATTCCATTTTTATTCCGGGAGGCCAGTATCTTGCAATCCAGTGCCCGGTAAAAATCCCATACGTTTTCCCGGAATCCCACAAAGTGAACCCGTTCGGCCAGGCCCTTGGATTGAACCCATTCCTTGAGTTCTTCCATATATGCTTCAGTCCCATCTCCCACAATGGCCAGATGGTGGGGAATGCGGCGCTGGATTCGGGCAAAGGCCTTCACAAGAATATCCACCCCCTTGTCCCTGGAAATCCGTCCGGCAAAGCCGATGAACCGGGTTTTTTCTTCCAGGTCCAATTCCTTGGCCAGGGCCTTTCTGGCTCCATCCTTATCCATTAATGTTTCCGGCGGAATGATGCCCGAGGGCATGGAAAAAACCTGGTTGTGTTTCAGGCCGAAGACCCGGGTCAGGTGCCGGGTGGTGTAGCCGGCCGTGGTGAAGGTATAGTGGCTCCACTTTTTGTATATCAACCGGTTCAGCCAGCTGTTTTTCACATGGGCACTGATGTGGCGGGAGAAAATTCGGCAGGGTATCCGCGCCTTTTTGGCTGCCAGGAGGGCCACCTTTCCATCGGTGTTGCCATGGGTGTTGAGGATGTGGGGGGCCTCTTTTTTGAACAGGGCTTTGAGGCGGCCGTAATCCTTGAAAAGACTGAGTCGGGTGAATGCAATGGGGTAGACTTTGAAATCGGCTTCCTTGGCCCGGGTATAGAGGGGGGTATCCTCCGGGGCCACAATGATGACTTCGTGGCCCCGTTCCCGCATCCAGAGGGATTCATTGAAAATTCGTTTTTCAAGTCCGGCCCATCCCGTGTGACAGGTGGTATGGATTATTTTGTATAGAGAGCGCATTTAGGAGCAGTTGAGCAGTTTCTTTTCAATTCGTTGAATGTCTTCGGGCAAATCAATTTCCGGGGAATCAAAATCAGTGACCGCCACCTTGATGGAATGGCCATGTTCCAGGACCCTGAGCTGTTCCAGCTTTTCAATTTGTTCGCAGCGCCCCGAAGGCAGGGAAACCACGGTGTTTAAAAACGCCTTGGTATATGCGTAAAAACCCAGGTGTTTGTAAAAATCCACATCGGTTTCGCCATCCCGGGGAAAGGGAATCTGGGCCCTGGAAAAATAGAGGGCATTCCCATGGATGTCAAAGGTGACCTTCACATCCTTGGGATCGGTGATTTCCCTGGGGTCCTGGATCTTATAGGCCAGGGTGGACATCTTAAGGCCGGGGGTTTCCAGGAAGGGGTGGAGCAGGTCGTCAATGCTCCGGGGGTCGAAAACCGGCTGGTCCCCCTGGATGTTCACAACGATTTCATCGTCGGTGAGGCCCAGAATATCGGCGGTTTCCGCCACCCGGTCCGTGCCGGACCGACAATTGTCCGAGGTCATGACGGCACGGCCGCCAAAGGCTTCCACCGCATCAACGATGCGCTGGTCATCCGTGGCCACCACCGTCTGGGTGATGGCCTTGGATTTGGCTGCCTGTTCATAGACCCTCTGGATCATGGATTTCCCGGCAATTTGGGCCAGGGGTTTACCAGCCAGTCGGCTGGAACCGTAACGGGAGGGAATAACGGCAAGGGTCATAATTACATCCTGCGGAACAATGAGCGGGCTTTATCCCGGGTCATGATGGTTTTCCAGTCCTTGCCCAGGCAGTTTTCCCACAGGGGATCCAGGGCCAGGGCTACACTGATCATGGTTTCCATCTCGTCATCGGTGACGTTGGCACATACCTTTCTGGGGATGTCCACTCCGGTTTTTTCCATCATGGTTCTGAATTCAGCCACACCTTCGCCATAGTATTCTTCCAGGACGTCGAAGGTGATGCAGCAACCCACACCGTGGTGGGTGCCCAGGACATAGGAAAGGCCGTAGGACAGGGCATGGCAGGCGCCCACTTGGGAGTAGGCAATGCTCATGCCGCCGAAGAATGAGGCCATCATCAATTTGTCGGCGGAATCGGGGTGTCCGTCAACGAAGACCTCCCGGCAGAGGTCCAGGGATTTCTCCCCATAGGCCTTGGAGAATTCGTTGAGGTAGGTGCCTTCCAGGGATTCCACACAATGGATATAGCAGTCCATGCCCGTGTAAAAATGTTGTTCCTTGGGCACGTCCCGGGTGAGTTCCGGGTCCAGGACAATCTGGTCAAAGACCGTGTAATCGGAGTTCAGTCCCAATTTCTTTTCCGGGCCGGTGAGTACAGCGGTTCTGGAGACCTCGGCGCCGGTGCCGGACAGGGTGGGCACGGCAATGTGGTAAACGGCGGGATTTTGAATCAGGTCCCAGCCCTGGTAGAGGGTGGAAGAGCCTTCATTGGTCAGCATGAGGGAGACGGCCTTGGCCAGGTCCATGGCAGAGCCGCCGCCAATGCCGATGACGGCGCAGGGCAGGGTGGGGGCGAATTCCCGAACCTTCTGGGTCAGGGCGTCCACATATTCGGTTTTGGGCTCGTCGTCCACATTGACCCAGAGCAGGTAATCCTTGCCATGGGTGGGAATGCGTTTTTCCAGTTCCTTGCCCTGGAATACATCGTCGGTGACAAATACGGCCCAGTCCTGGTCGGATTGGCGTTGACCGGCAATGATTTCGTCCAATTGGTTAAAACATCCCCTGCCGAAAATGACATTGGGGACCAACTTAAAGTTTCTAAACATATTGATGTCCTTAGTTTATTTGAATGCGGCCGCAATGGCCTGGGCCCGTTTTTCCAATTCTGCCTCGTCCCAATTGAGCATGATCTGCATGGAAAGCGTCCGTTCCATGATGGCATCGGATTCCGGCAGGTCCACATTGGTATAATCCGGCAGGGTATCGTTGAGTTCTGCGGCCCGGCGCCCCGCACCCTTCATGGCCTTGAGGTGGTGCCATTCCTTGAGGTAATGCCAATTGTTGTCGTACCAATAGGCACAGGGGGCACCGTTTTCCTTGAGCTTGGCCGCCACTTCCCTGGCCCGGTCACGGGTGGGGAGCATGAAGGAGAGGAAGGTGGCCGAGTCCCCAAAGGGATCGGGCAGGTAACGGAAGGTAACATCGGGCAGTTCGGTCATGGCATCCTTGAGGAAGGTCTTATTCTTTCTCTGGATTTCCACGATTTTATCCAATTTGCCCAGCTGGGCCAGTCCCACTGCGGCGTTGAGTTCTGAAATTCTATAGTTGGAACCGATGATGGGATGATCGTCGGCTCCGCGGTCGGCGCCCCCCAGGTGATCGTGGCCGTGGTCGGCAAATTGATCACAGAGGTCGTAGATCTTTCGGTCCGAGGTGATGATCCCACCGCCCTCGCCGCAGGTCACGGTTTTGACGGAGTCAAAGGAGAAACAGCCGGCGCTGCCAAAGGTTCCCAGGGCCTGGCCTTTATAGCTGGCACCCAGGGATTGGCAGGCATCCTCAAGGAGGATGAGGCCTTTTTTATCACACAGGGCCTTAATTTCATCGATGCGGGCCATGGAACCGCACATGTGAACCGGTACGATGGCTTTGGTTTTGGGTGTAATGAATTTTTCCAGGCGATCCGGGTTCAGACAGAGGGTTTCGTCGATTTCGGCGAACACGGGGATGGCACCGGCATGGAGTACCGCTTCAAAGGTGGCCACAAAGGTGAAGGGGGGCAGAATGACTTCGTCTCCTGCGCCGATTCCGCATGCCGCCAGGGCAACGGTCAATGCGGCTGTGCCGCTGGAGCACAGGTGGGCAAAGCCTGCACCGGTGATGTCGGCCAGCTTCTTTTCAAATTCCAGGGCCATGAAGCGACCCTGGCGTGCGCCTTCAAACCCGTATCGAAACAATACGCCGGTTTCCAGCACCTTTCCCACTTCTTTTCTTTCTTCGTCACCAAATATTTCAAATCCGGGCATGGACTACTCCTTATAATAATATACAAAATATAATTAAATATCACACCCGTACCCGAGGTTTCAACCATCTTCTCCCTTGAAAAGCGTATGGAACGGGCCTGAATCCCTGGGATTTTCGGCCAATGGCGGAAATGGGCAAATGAATTGACAACCATGGGAGTCCTGCCCTATAAGGGAACATTGCAGTTTTCTTGACTAAAATAAAATTTGAAATTCCACAAAGGCGAAATCTCCATGGTGAAAAAAATACGGCAGCGGGACCGGTATGCCGGATTTGAACATGGCCCAAGCCAGCCTGCCAGCGAGGCCCAGAGTCTTTCCATCAGGTTGACCCGGGGTTGCCCCTGGAATCGATGTTCCTTTTGCACCCGTTACCAGGACCAGGTCTTTTCCATTCGTTCCCTGGAAAATATTCTCAAGGACATTGAGCTGATCCGGGAATATATGGATCGCATTCGCATGATCATTAAGCCCGGTGGTGCGCCGGACCGGGAAGTGATCCAGACCCTGTACGGCAGCTTTCCGGTTAAGGACCGTGTGGCCTTCAATGCGGCCATGGCCTGGCACCAGGCGGGCGGGGAAAATATTTTCCTCCAGGAGGCCGACCCCCTGGTCATGGATCCCGGGGATGCCCGGGTGGTTTTGGAAAAATTACGGTCCGTCTTCCCCCGGGTGAAGCGCATCACCACATCGGCCCGGAGCCGGACCTTGAGCCGCCTCCGGTTTGAAGAATTGGAAGCCCTGGGCAAGGCCGGGCTGGATCGCATCCATGTGGGCATGGAGTCCGGCTCCAATCGCATCCTCACCCGGAATCGCATCGGGGCCACCCGGGAGACCCATATTCGCACCGGTATCATGGTCAAGGCCGCCGGCATTGAGTTATCCAGCTATATCATGCCCGGGTTGGGCGGGGTGGATTATTCCGTGGAGCATGCCCTGGAAACCGCATCGGCCCTCAATGTGATCAATCCCCATTTTATTCGCCTGCGCAGTTTGGCCATGCCCCCGGGGAGCCTTTTGGCCCACGAACACGAACGGAACCGGTTCGATTGTCCCACCGATCCCATGGTGATCCAGGAGATCCGCCTCGTGCTGGAGAGTCTGACCCAGGTTTCATCCCAGGTGCGCAGCGACAGCCCCTTAAATCTTTTTGAAAATCTCCGGGGACGCCTTCCCCGGGATCGGTCGGCCATGATTTCCGTCATTGATCAATTCTTTGACCTGTCCCCCCAGGAACAGGTCCATTACCAGGTGGGGCGGGGCATGGGATACTTTACCTGTGTGGCAGATATGAGGCCGGGGCCGGAACTCACCGAGGTGAGAAAGTCCTGCCTGGCCTTTGGCATTACCCCGGACAATGTGCGCATTGTCATGGATGAAATGAAGAGGCGCTTTGTCTGATATTCAATCCGTTTATGTCCATGTTCCCTTCTGCGTTAAAAAATGCGGATATTGTGATTTTTATTCCCTGGAAGACCTTTCCCTGATCCCGGATTACGGCCGGGCCCTTTGCCGGGAAATTGCATTGGCAGCCCCCCACCCCCGGGCATCCTCCCTGGATACCCTTTATTTCGGGGGCGGCACCCCCTCCTTGATACCCCTTTCCCTTTTGGAGACCATCCTTTTGCAGCTGGAAAAGCACCATGGTTTGGATGGGGAGACCGAAATCACCCTGGAGGTGAATCCCGGTACGGTGGACCTTGATTATTTCAAGGGATTACGGGGCTTGGGCGTCAACCGACTGAGCCTGGGGATCCAGAGCTTTGATCCCCAACGGTTGAAGTTTCTCTCCCGGATCCATTCCGTGGACCAGGCCGCGGCTGCCATTGGGGCTGCCCGCAAGGCCGGTTTCGACAACCTGGGGTTGGACTTGATATATGGCCTTCCCCTGGAAACCCGGAAGGTCAGAGAAGCTGAGATGGATCGGGCCCTGGCCTTTGCTCCGGAGCATCTGTCCTGCTATATGCTCACCCTGGAGCCGGGAACCCCCCTGTCCCGCCAATGGGACCAGGGAGCCTTTATTCCCATGGATGGAGAAGATCGGTCCCAGGCCTTTGTCCAGGTGAGCCAATATCTGGAAGCCCGGGGGTATGCCCATTACGAAATATCCAATTTTGCCCGGCAGGGTTTCCATTCCCGGCACAATTCCGCCTATTGGAAGATGATACCCTACCGGGGGTACGGCCCGGCCGCCCACTCCCTGGTCATCACCTCCCAGGGGGAATGGCAGCGTTCATGGAATGCGGCCCATGCCCGGGATTATATCGGACAATTGGACGGGGGGCAGTTACCTCCCCGGGAAAGGGAAATCCTCACCCGGGACCAGAAGAAAATTGAAATGATCATGGTGGGGCTGCGCACCCGTCGTGGGGTGGATATTTCGGCCTATGACCGAATTCTAAATGCCGATTTTAAAACCGAATTTAAATCATTGCTGGGGAATTTGTGCCGGTGGGAACTGGGCAGATTTCGGGGGGGATGTTTCCACCTTACCCGGGCGGGATGGACCCGCCTGGATAATATTGTGGAATCGTTCTTTGATTTGATTTAAACCTTCCGCCGGAGCTGGCGATGGTCCCCCACCCGGATGGTGAGGTTGGTGGAATCAAAGTATTCAATGAGGGGGATGACGAATTTCCTTGAAATGCCGGTCATCTCCTTGAATTCCGGTGTGGTGATTTTTTCATTGGCCTTGAGGAATTCGATGATCCGGTTTTCCAGATCCACAATGGTGTCCGCATCGAAATAAAGGTCGTCCTTGGTTTTGACGATGCATTTTTCCTGGATCAGCATGTGGAGAACGTCCTGGGCGTTTTTCTTGTCCAGCTCCAGCTCCTGGCAGATGGTCCTGAAAAAGGGCGGGGTGAGTCCAGACTCCCGGTAGATGGCGGATATCTTTTCCTTCACCTCCTGCTGGTCCACCTGGAGGGCCACCTCAAAGTCGGCCATGCGCACCAGGTTTTTGTCCTGGACCAATACCGTTTCCTTGGCCAGCCGGGTGAAGAGGATATTAAAAAATTTGGCATCCTCTATATATTGGA
>JAKSBM010000814.1 GCA_022361135.1 Desulfobacterales bacterium
CCTTTGTTTGACCGATTGATTCCAAGGGTTTTTCCCAAACCCGGTGATGACGGGGGGAGGAAGATTCCACTGTCACCGTTGCGGTCGTCCTGACCGCAACGGTTGCGAAGGGTCCCGTCCCATTCGTCCTGAAGCTGCCGGGACCCTTAACGCCCGTTCCATCTCCCTCCCCCCGCCATCACCTGACCCTCCGGGTGTGATCGGCAAATCCCATGGTTAACCGTGTTGGAGAGCTGAATTCTATAAATAGCGTTCGTATTGAAAGGGGCGAGGGTTCATCCATATGGCTGTTATGGTTATTCTCAGAAAAACGTTCCAAATTGAATGGGTTCAAAAAGTTATAGAGGTAATACAAATAATCATAACTCCCACCATTGACAGTCTTTTGATGATCAAAACGGAATTGTAAGGAACCCTCTTCATTCCCAGGATCAGGTCGGTGATTCCGGTGCAAAGCAGCGGCGGATGGCGGCGGAGAATTCCTTGACCTTGATGGGTTTGACCGCGATTTCCTGGATTCCCGAGGCCAGGATTTCCTCCCGGTCGATGCCTTCGTTGTAGCCGGTGCAGAGGATGATGGGGATGTCCTGCCGGATGGCCTTTAATTTCCGGGCCAACTCATGGCCCTTCATGGGGTGCATGCTGTAGTCGGTGATGACCATGTCAAAGTGTTCCGGCGCGGTCATGAACAGGGAAAGGGCTTCCTGGGGGGAGGTGCGCTGGGTGATGCGGTAACCCAGGAATTCCAGGATCTGGTTCTGGATGTTGAGGACCTGGACCTGGTCGTCCACAAGGAGGATGTGTTCGCTGCCCCGGGTGATCTTGGCCGGCAGGGGGGGCGGGGTTCTGGGGTCGGCCTTTTCCGGGACCTGGGGGAAAAAGACCTGGAAGCAGGTGCCCTGGCCCGGTGTGGAATTGACCCGGATGCTGCCGCCGTGGTGTTCAACGATCCCCTTGATCACGGCCAGGCCCAGGCCGGTGCCCTTGCCCTTGGCCTTGGTGGTGAAATAGGGGTCGAAGATTTTGTCCATGACCGCAGGGTCAATGCCGGTGCCGGTGTCGGAGACGGTGTAGCAGACATGGCGGCCCGGTCCGGGGTTGGGATCGGGCAGGGCGCTGTCCTGGATCAATTCCACCTCCTGGAGGCCCACGGTGAGGATGCCGCCGCTGTCTTCCATGGCGTGGAGGGCATTGGTCATGAGGTTCAGGGCCACCTGGTGGATCTGGGCCGGATCCCCGGAAATGGGGCTACAGGGGGTGGAGATTTCCTTTTGGAGCCGGATGGAGGGGGGGATGGAGGCCGAGAGCAGGGTGCAGGCATCCTGGATGATGGGCTCCATGTGGATGATTTCCTCCTGGCGGGTGTCCTGGTGGCTGAAGGCCAGGATCTGGCGCACCAATTCCCGTGCCCGGTCCCCGGCCAGGTTGATGGCGTCGACAAAGGGCCGGTTTTCCGGGTCGGTTTCCAGGCTGGCCTTGAGGAGTTCCGCATTGCCGATGATGCTGGTGAGGATATTGTTGAAATCGTGGGCAATGCCCCCGGCCAGGGTGCCGATGCTTTCGATTTTCTGGGCCTGCTTCAATTGGCTGAGGATGGCCAGTTTTTCTTCTTCCTCCCGCTTCCGCAATGAAATATCCCGGATGACGGCAATGGTATAGGGGGTTTCATCCATGCAGATCCGGACCATGGAAATTTCCGTGGGGATATGGGTGTCGGCGGCGGTCTCCAGGGTGAGGCGGATATTTTTGATCTGGGGGGCGGTTTCCCATTGGGTGAGGAGGCTGTGGAGGTCCAGGTCCCACGGGTCGGGGGAGGGGACAAAGGCGGGCAGGTCAAAGATGCAGAAGCCGGCCAGGATTTTATCATCCTGGCCGAACAGGGTCTGGGCGGCTGTGTTCCAATACATGACCCGGCCCTGGCCGTCCACCATGAAAATGGCCTCGGTGGCCGTGTCCAGGATGGTGCGGTGGAGCTTTTCCTTTTTCTGGAGTTCCCGCTTGTGGCTGAGGATGGACTGGTGCATCCCATGGAAGGTATCCGCCGTGTGCTGGATCTGGGTGAACATGCTCTGGACCCGGGGCAGGGGGGTCTCGGGGTCGTTTTTAATCTCCCGGGCCCGGAGGTCCAGCTCGGAAATGGGCCGGGTGATGCGATGGGCCACAATGAGGCCGCAGATGGTGGCCAGAATGGAGACGGCCAGGGTCATCCAAAGGGTTTTGCGGCTGTTGGCAAGGATCTCTCCAAAGTAATCATCCTCGGGGATATAGACCCCGATGAGCCAGTGGATTTTCCCGGCATGGGCCCGGGTGAACATGGCAAAATAGCTTTGTTCATCGTGGGTGAATTTGGCAAATACCGGGGGCATTCCCTGGCTGGTCCCCATGGCTGCCAGCTGGGGCGCGGCGGCGTCATATGCCTTGGCACAGATGGGATTGGCAATTTAATTGCGCTTGGGAAGGCGCAGGGTTTCCCGGGGCAAATGGGTATGGGAGAGGGCGGCATTTCCACCGGGCAGGGCAATGAGGTCCTGCTGGTCGTTGAACATGAAGGCGGCTCCGGTTTTGCCAACCCTGAGGTTGCCGATGAAATTGGACAGGGATTCCAGCTCAATGTCCACCCCCACCACCCCCATGAGCTGGCCGGTGTCGTCGTAGAGGGGGCCGGCCGTGGTGATGCCTGGTTTTCTTGAGGAGAAAAAGATATAGGGGTCGGTCCAGATGATATCCCGGCTCTGGGCGGCCTTGGTGTACCAGGGCCGTTGTCGGGGGTCGAAATTATCCCCGGGGGTGTACATGCGGCGGAGGATGTTGAAGTCCTTGTCCCGCCAGGTCAGATGCACGGTGCGGTGTCCGTTCTGCTGGAGGATGATTTTGGTACGCAGGGTTTCCTTTGTCCCTTCCTGTTCCCGGTTCACAAAATAGAAGCAGCCCCGGGGATCGGCAAAATAAATGCCGGCAAACTGGGGATAGATTTGCATCTCCTCATGGAAATAGTGTTCCAGCTCCCCCAGGTTCCCCTCGTCCATCTGGACCACATTGGATGCAATGAGCCGTTTGGTAAGATGGGCGGCCCCGTTGGCCACGGCCAGGTAGTTTTGGGTCTGTTCCAGGCTGAGGTCCAGGATGTTCTCCATGATATCCCGGGAATGGTCTTCCATGACCTTTTGGGTGGAGAATAGGGAATAGGGGGTGATGACCAGGTGGGTTCCCCAGATCAGGATAAAGCATCCCAGAATCACAACCCACCGAATGGAAATCTTCACAATTCCTCCCTGAAACACTTCACGTTTCTTCCATGAAAAATGAATGATTTGCCCATAGTAGGAAGGAAGTACCAGGCTTGTCAAGGTGGAGACGTGCGTAAAACGGGGTTTTTAAATAAAATGGCCTTGGGAAGGGCCAGGGGATCTGCTAAAGTGAATCGTTTTAAAATTCCGGGGAGTTGACACACCATCTGCATTGACAAAAAAAGGGGAGGGTGTGATATTGATTTTTTCCCCTGCCCCGGATATCCCAGGGGATGGGTTTTTGATGGGGTGCAAGGCCGTAAATCGGGTGAGGGCATCCCGCCCAAGGGGATAATTAGAGAAAGACATGAAGAGGTATGCATGAGCAGGAAAAAAACACCGGGATTCGATACCCGGGCCATTCACCACGGCATTAAAGATGCAGACTGGCAGGGCAGTACCCTGCCTCCCATTTTTCAAACCGCCGCCCACATCCACGACACCGCAGACAGCCTGACCCAGAGTTTCCTGGGCAAGGGGGACGACCATGTCTACATGCGGTTGAGCAATCCCACCAACCAGCACCTGGAGGGCAAACTGGCCGACCTGGAATCGGGGAAAGGGGCTGTGGCCGTTGCCTCGGGCATGGCGGCCATCAACAATGCCTGCATGACCCTGCTCCGGGCCGGTGATGAATTTGTGGCCTCCAAATCCCTGTTCATGTCCACCTTTGGCCTTTTTACCAATATCTACGCCAAGTACGGGATCACGGCCCGGCTGGTGGACCCCTTGGATCTGGACGCCATTGGGGCGGCCATCACCGACAAGACCCGGTTTGTCTACATGGAGACCATTACCAATCCGGGCATGGAGATTCCCCGTCTGGATCAAATTGCCCAACTGGCCCATGATAACGGTCTGCCCCTGCTGGTGGACAATACCCTGGCCTCGTCCTGGCTCTGTCGCCCCATTGAACTGGGGGCGGACATTGTCATGCATTCCACCACCAAGTATTTTTCCGGCCATGGTGCGGCCTTGGGAGGTGTGGTTGTCGATTCCGGGAATTTTGACTGGCTGGGGTCGGGTCGGTTTGAGGACTTTAAACCCTTTGTGGAACAAAAGGGGGATTTAGCCTTCCTCCATCGGCTTTGGAAGGAGTTCCACATCAATTTTGGTACCACCCCGGCCCCCTTCCATTCATTCCTCACCACGGTGGGGTTGACCACCATGGGGGTTCGCATGGAACGGCATATGGAAAATGCCATGGCCGTGGCAGAGGCCCTGGCCCATCACGACAAGGTGGCCTGGGTGAACTATCCGGGACTGGAGGGCCATCCCAGTAGAGCCACGGCGGAAAAGCTCTTTGAAGGCCGGGGGTTTGGTACCATGCTCACCTTTGGGCTCAAGGACCAGGAGAGTTGTTTCAAGCTCATCAATGGGTTGGAGATGATTCTCAACCTGGCCAATCTAGGGGATTGCAAAAGCTTGATCATCCATCCCTATTCCACCCAATATGTCTCATTCCCCCAGGAACAGCGGGACGAGCTGGCCGATCCTTGTTTGCTTCGTCTCTCCGTGGGCATTGAGGATTCACGTGATATTTGCAAGGACCTGTTCCAGGCCCTTGAAGGGGTATAGGACCGTGAGCGAGTATACTGGATACGACCAGAACGGTGCCAGTGTGGGCAGCGTTGAAAAAGCATTTTTTACCTTTGCCCAGGATGGGGAAACGCTCTGCCTGGAAAGCGGGGCCAAGATCGGTCCTGTGACCCTGGCCTATGAAACCTGCGGCACCCTTAATGAAGATAAGTCCAATGCCATCCTCATCCTCCATGCCCTCACCGGGGACGCCCATGTGGCGGGGTATTATACCCCCGAGGATGCCAAACCGGGGTGGTGGGATCTCATGGTGGGACCGGATAAGGGCATTGATACGGAAAAATACTTTGTGATCTGTGCCAATATTCTGGGTTCCTGTTGCG
>JAKSBM010000152.1 GCA_022361135.1 Desulfobacterales bacterium
ACACCTTTTTAAAGCTCTTGTATTTGAAAGAGCTCACCATACAAAATGAAAGGCCAAACATCATCACCAGCAACATCAGTCTGAAGGGCTCGGGATCCAAATTCAAACGGCTGAAAAACAACACCGTTGAAACATTCATGGCCGCTCCGGCCGGAATGGGAAGACCTTCGAAATCCGGTGAAGAGGATTGGGTAGTATTGAATCGGGCCAAGCGCAAAGCACCACAGGCCACAAATAAAAATCCGGCAAGCCATCCCGGACGTCCCATGGGAAGCAGTGCCCACTGAACCATGAGCAATGCGGGGGCAAGCCCAAAGGTAATCAGGTCGGCAAGGGAATCATATTCAATACCGAATTTACTGGTGGTATGGGTGGCCCGGGCGATTTTCCCGTCCAGCAGGTCAAAAACAGCACCAATGAGGATGGCAATGGCAGCATCCACAAATCTGAGTTGGACCGATGCAAGAATGGAGTAGTATCCACAAAACAGGTTCATGGATGTAAACAAATTGGGAAGTATATAAATTCCCTTTTTCAGATTTTCTTTTTGCATATCAGTCTTCTCACTCCTCTAATTCATATATCCGATCACGGTTACACCGGCCTTGGTTTTGTCGCCTAATTTTACGGCGATCTCAAAATCCATGGGCAGGTAAAGGTCGAGGCGGGAACCGAATTGGATCATACCATACCGCTCTCCCCTTTTGACCTTTTCACCGTTTGTCACACAATTAACAATCCGCCGTGCCACCAGACCGGCAATCTGGACCACAGTGAATTCTTTGTCGTTCTTTGTCCGAATCACCAGTGCATTTCTTTCATTGTGCACCGAGGCTTTGTCAAAGGACGCATTAATAAATTTTCCCGGGTTGTAGGTTACCTTTCGGATTTCTCCGTCAAAGGGAATCCGATTCACATGGACGTTGAATACGTTCATGAAGATGCTCACCTTTTGGCAGGGACCTTCCATGTATTCGCACTGGGCGATCCGATCGACGATGATGACTTTGCCGTCGGCCGGAGAAATCAAATCCCTGTCACTGAATTCCGCACCCCGCTCCGGGTCCCGGAAAAACCAACAGACAAACAGGGTTACCAGGGCTGACAGGGTGGCGGTTTTCATCCACCCAAAATAAAAAAGCATCCCCGTAATGAGGATGGTCAATACAATGAATTTAAGCCCTGGCACTGCAAAGGGCAGTGTTGACCGGGCCGGCCACTTTTTTTTATCCATATTCAACGATTCCTACAACCATATCCCGACTATATTACCAAACATCAGATCAGGATGTCAATATCCTTGTTTTTTCAGCAAATTGGATTTCCGCATCGGATTTACGCATATAGGTGGGCAACAATGCATTTTCCTTTTTTTCGAAAAACCCTTTTGTTTCCAGAACAATCCGTCCCATGACCACGGCGGACACATGATCTTCGCTGGCGTGGGAGAACTGCGCACCGGCCTGGGCTGCACGGATCTCTTCCGCATAGACCTTGGAGCCGGAACCCACAAAAAGCACCCCGTCACCGGATTGCATTCCTACCATGGCATCGGCAGGGTTGCAAACCCGCTCCAATGATTTTTCCGCCAGACGGCCGGATTCAAATCGATAGAGGGCCGTATATACCTCCCCCCGTCGGGCGTCCATCATCACACACACCGGCACAGACACATGGGAGAAGCGCCATGCAATGGCATCCAGACTTGAAACGCCCCCCATGGGTTTTGACATGGAAAAGGCCAATCCCTGGACCAGGCTGATGCCGATGCGAAGGCCGGTGAAACTTCCCGGCCCCCTGGCGGCCACATATGCATCCACCTGTTCCAACCCAAATCCAGCCTGGGCCGTCACCGCATGTTCAATCATGGGAATAAGACGTTTTGAATGGGTGGTTCTATCGTCCCAGTAAGCGGAACAGACCAGGCGATCCTGGTCGTACAGGGCAATGTCGGCCCCCTGCTCCGCTGTGGTCACACTCAACAACTTCATTACAATGTCCTATTTTTCATCTTCCAATGCAATGGCCAAGACCTCTTCCACATCCTTGACACAGGTGAACTTCAACCTGCTTTTAACATTTTTGGGGATATCGAACAGATCTTTTTTGTTTTTTTCAGGAATTATCACCTCTTTAATGCCGGCACGCAGGGCGCCCAATGACTTTTCCTTGAGTCCGCCAATGGGCAGAACCCGTCCCCGCAGGGAAATTTCACCGGTCATTCCAACCAGATGATTCACCTTTCTACCGGTGAAGGCAGAAACCAGGGCAGTGACCAATGCAATGCCGGCGGAAGGCCCATCCTTGGGAATGGCACCGGCCGGAACATGGATGTGGATATCATTATTGTCAAAGGCATCCTTATCCACCCCCAGGGTGTCCTGGTTGGCTTTAATATAGGTCAGGGCGGCACGGGCAGATTCCTGCATGACCTCACCGATCTGGCCGGTGATCATCAATTCTCCCTTGCCCGGGAAGAGGGAGACTTCTATATAAAGATGTTCGCCCCCCACCTCGGTCCAGGCCAACCCAGTGGCCAGTCCCACCTGGCTTTCTTCCTGGTCCAACTCGGAAACGTACATGGGCGGTCCCAAATACTTGGTTAAATTCTGTTTGGTAACGGCAAACCGCCCCTTTGCCCCTTCGGCAATGCTCCGGGCAATTTTCCTGCAAATGGCATCCAGTCTCCGCTCTAAACCACGCAGCCCGGCTTCCAGGGTATATTCGGTAACGATGCTGTCCATGGCCTTGGGGCTGATGGAAATGCTCCGGCGGATGAGGCCGTTATCCTTGAGCTTGCGGGGGAAAAGGTGCTGCTTGGCAATGGCCACCTTTTCATCCTGGGTGTAGCCGGGGATTTGAATGAGCTCCATGCGGTCCAAAAGGGCCGAAGGAATATTTTCCGCCACATTGGCCGTCAGAATAAAAAGTACCTTGGACAAGTCAAAGGGCATATTTAAATAATGATCGGAAAATTCAAAATTCTGTTCCGGATCCAAAGCCTCCAGCAAGGCCGAGGAAGGATCGCCCCGGAAATCATTCACCAGCTTATCGATTTCATCCAACATAAAGACCGGATTGTTGGCCCCGCATTGGCGCAATCCCTGGAGGATTCTGCCGGGCATGGCACCGATATAGGTCCGTCTGTGGCCCCGGATTTCGGCTTCATCCCGGATCCCGCCCAGGGAAACCCGATGAAATTTCCTTCGCATGGATTTGGCAATGGCCTGGCCCAATGAGGTCTTTCCAACACCGGGAGGGCCGACCAGGCAGATAATCTGTCCCTTTTTCTTGGGATTCAGCTTACGGACACTTAAATATTCAAGAATTCGGTCCTTGGCCTTTTTCAGCCCATAGTGATTTTTATCCAAGGCGTCCTTGGCCTTGGCAATGTCGAGGAAATCCTTTGTGGATTTGCTCCAGGGCAGTTCAACAATGCAATCCAGGTAGGTCCGAACCACGGAAGCTTCCGAAGAGTCAGCATGCATCTGTTCCAGTCGGCGAAGCTGTTTCAAAGCCTCTTCTGCGCAGGAGTCAGGCATCTTGCATTTTTTGATCTTTTCTTTGAACTCTTCAATCTCGGCCAGCTTGTCGTCGTTTTCACCCAGCTCTCGATGGATGGCCTTGACCTGCTCCCTGAGATAATAATCCCTCTGGTTTTTGGTAATCTCGTCCTTGACGTCGGTCTGAATTTTGGCCTGGACGGTTGATAGATCCAATTCCCGGGCCAGAAGGTCATTCACCCGCTTTAACCGGGCCACCGCTTCGGTGGTCTCCAGAAGGACCTGGGCATCTTCAACCCTCAGGTTCAGGTTGGAAGCGACCAGGTCTGCCAGCTTACCCGGAATATCAATGTGGGACAAAAGATCACCGATGTCACCGGACAGCTCGCCTTTCAAGGCCAGAAGCTTTTCACAATTTTCCTTAACGTTGCGCATGAGGGCTTCCACCTCAATGTCCACATCGTCGGGTTCGGTGTCGGTCAGAACTTCAAGTTCAACCCGGTAATATTCTTTTTTCTGGACATAATCAATGATACGGGCCTTGGCGATCCCCTGGACCAGCACCTTGATTGAACCATCGGGCAGCTTGATCATTTTTTGGACCCGGCCGATTGTGCCCACATCAAAGACATCATCAATCCCGGGTTTTTCAATCTCAGAATCCTTTTGTGCCGTCAGAAAAATGTATCTATCCGTTGAGATGCATGCTTCCATGGCTTTAATGGATTTTTTACGCCCGACAAACAATGGCAGCAACATATCCGTAAACACAACCACATCTCTGACCTGCATCATGGGAAGCGTTGTGGGGATATCCTCCACATTCCCTTCTTTTTCTATGATTTCAATGAGATCATCAATATCTGCTTCTGCCATTTATACTCCTTACACTAAGTGTTGAATCCACTGGGAAATGAGGCGTGTCAACCTCCATTGTATCCATATCATTCCGTTAAATGATTCTCAGAATTATACAATGCCCAGTACAATAAAACAGATTTCTGGTTTTACAATATGCGGAGATCGTTTTTTATGTGTGGAATTAAAAGTATGGAAAAGGATCGCAAAGGGAAAGCCGAATCGCATTCCAACAACCCCATCGTTAAAAAACATCAAGACAATAGTTCACCCGGTTCAATTCATCGCCCGTCCAATGGAAGCAAGGGACAATCCATGGCATGGGGGAATGTATAGAGGTCCTTACTCCGGGTAACACACCTCAACCACCACCCGGCCCTGGGTCGTGCGAAAGGGCAACACCAAAACCGGAGAGGTTTCATCTGCATGTTGAATTTCTGTTTCGCTTCCGGTCATCACCTTGGAAAACTTAACCTTCACCTGTTTACCACCCTCTGCAATCTTGGTGGTCACATGGCCGGCGATCATATTACTGATCTCCCCAACGGCATCGGTGATCTCATCATTGATCTCGGCCATTTCCTCACCAAACATGGTGGATACGATGCCCAAGATACTTGCCTCCGTAAAGCTTACAGCGGCAGAGCCGGACAAATCGCCGCCAATCTCCAGAACACCGGTAATATCTCCATTGGCTTGTTTATTTTTCTTGATATAGGGTTCTTCCGGTTTTACTTTAACCAACGCGGTGGTACTAAGAATATGCAAAGTCCCCTCTATAAAGGGATTTACAAGTGTCGCATCCATGAATTCCTCCTAAGTTTGCCCAATTCTAAGTTTTTTGCTGATTCATGGCAACGAAATTTTGAAAAAAATTGTCAATAAATCCTTGACACGCACTTCTCAACGACGTAACGTACGCAGAAAGCTGATTCAAATTTAATTTAACTTTTAGAAAACCGTTTTTGAAACACAAATTCAACATTTTGTATTTTCTCAAACAAAAGGAGTGATCACGATGAACAAAGGCGATTTAATCAACAAGGTTGCAGAAGTGCTGAACAGCAAAAAAGAAGCTCAGGCTGCCGTAGATTGCACCATTAAAGCAATCACCGACGCCCTTGCCGCCAATGATTCTGTTACCCTGGTCGGTTTTGGTACCTTCAAGACAGCCGAAAGAAAAGCCAGAAAAGGAAGAAATCCCCAGACTGGTAAAGAAATCAACATTCC
>JAKSBM010000197.1 GCA_022361135.1 Desulfobacterales bacterium
ACCCCCAGGGCGATGCCCGTGACCATGAGCAGGGTGGAAAGGGGGTGGGCCCGGCCCTGGCGCAGGGCGGCCCGGAGGAGGAGCTTCATGGGTCCCTCCGGGGAATGAGTTGGCCCTGGGTTACGGTGTAAACCGTATTGGTGTAGTCCATGGCCCCCCGGCTGTGGGTGACCATGACCAGGGTTTTTCCCTGGTTCCGGGCCAGGTCCAGGAGCATGTCCAGCACCCCCTTGCCCGTTTCCTGGTCCAGGTTGCCCGTGGGTTCGTCGGCCAGGAGAATGGGGGGATCGGGCACCAGTGCCCGGGCAATGGCCACCCGCTGCTGTTCGCCGCCGGAAAGGGTGTCGGGGAAATCCTTTTCCCGGCCCGCCAGGCCCACCCGGTCCAGCAGTTCCCGGGCCCGCCGGTTTTGGTCCGGGGTGGCGCCGCCGTCCAGCTCCGCCACCAGCAGGGCGTTTTCCAGCACCGTGAGCACGGGAATGAGGTGGAAAAATTGAAAAATAAAACCGATGTGCCGGCGGCGAAACAGGGTGAGCCGGGTGTCGTCCATGCGGGTGAGGCAATTATCTCCGATGTGGATTTCGCCCCTGTCCGGGGCGTCAATGCCGGAGATGAGGTTGAGCAGGGAGCTTTTCCCCACCCCGCTTTTCCCCACGATCACGGAAAATTCCCCCCGGGGGAGGGTCAGCTCCATGTCCTGGAAAATGATGCGGCGGCTGCCGTGGTCGTCAAAGGTTTTGGTGATACCTTTTAATTGAATGTCCATGGGATTGGCCCATTGATTTTGGAATGAATGGAAAGGGAATCTCCTTTATTTTTAACCAAAATCGGGATTTGGACAAGGAAAAAGGCAGAATTGGGATGGGGGATAAAAAAATCCCCTGCACAGGAGGGAACTACCTGTGCAGGGGAAATCCCGGCGTATCCAAACCCCTGCCTCAATGGCAATGGGCGTGGTTGTGTGGGAGTCGCATGGCCAGGAAAAGGTTGAAAAGAATCAAGGCAGTGAGCAGGGCGGCTGAGCCGTATTGGAGCCAGAGGGGGATGATTTCCCCGGCCTGGCCCACGATGGCCTGGGCCTGGATGCCGGCCTGGGCGTAAATCCAGTCGGCCAATATGCCCATGCCCAGGGAGCAGACCGCGATCATGGTCAGGTAAATGACCAGGGCCCGGGTGTTGAAGAGGTTCCGGACAATGTTCATGGTGGCGGCATTGGTGGCCGGACCGGCCAGGAGGAAAACCAGGGCGGCGCCCGGGTTTAATCCCTTGAGGATCAATGCGGCGGCAATGGGGGTGGAAGAGGTGGCGCAGACATACATGGGGATGCCCGCCCCCAGCATGATGAGCATGGAAATGATGGGGTGTTCATTGGAGAGGCGGCTTAAATCCTCGGGGAAGAGAAAGGTGATGGCCCCGGCGATGAGAACCCCGATGACAAAGGGTTTGGCAATGTCCATGAGGAGTTCCCCATAGGCATATTTCAACCCCTTCATGATGCGTTGGCCCAGGGGGAGTTCGGTGATGGCTTTTTGGGATGCAGACCCTGCATCGGATGGGCAGCCTCAGCCCCCGCCGGTTTTCACTTCCACTTCAGGGGCCGGGCTTTCCGTGCCCACGAAATTTTGGGCAATGCCCGTGGAAATGGCGGTGATGAACCCGGCCACGGGCCGGATGATGGTCATGAGGGGGTCCAGCATGGCATAGGACACGGCAATGGAATCCACCCCGGATTCCGGTGTGGCAATCATGAAGGAAAGGGCGGAACCACTGTTGGCCCCTTGCTTTTTCAACCCTGCTGCCACGGGCACCACCCCGCAGGAACACAGGGGGATGGGGATGCCGAAGAGGGTGGACAGAATCACGGGTTTGATTTTTCCGGTGCCCAGGTATTTTTTTATGTGGTCGGGTTTGAAAAAGACGTAGAGGATGCCGGCCACAAGGAACCCAAAGAGCATATATATGGAAACCTCCAGATAAAGGTCCCAGGACTGCAGGAGAATTTGTTGTATGGCATTCATGTGTAAAAAGTTTCCTTATTTTTAAATCAAAACGTTTGAGCAAGTGTTCAGATGTTAATCCTTGAAAGGGCCAAAGTCAATAGAAATAATGGGGAAAAATGAATAAAAACAAGGGGGCCGGGGCCATGGTACCGAACCATGGACTGGACACCTCACCCCATGGGATGGGGGGAAATCCATTTCCAAAATTCTGAAATTATGTCAGGAATAGAAAATGGTCCATTCGGAATCGTTAATCCCTTTAAAATAAGGATCAGAACATGGCAGCGGAAATTTGGATTCACAACAGCAGGTTGGTGACCCAGGTGCCCGGAGCGGGCATTGTTGAGCAGGGCGTGGTGCAGATCCTGGATGGGATCATCCAGGCGGTGGGAGGGTTGGATACCCTGGGGCCCGGCCTGGAGACGGCCCGTCAAAAGAAGACTGTCCGGTTGGTGGATGGCCGGGGCGGGATCCTCATGCCCGGCCTCATCAATGCCCACACCCACACCCCCATGACCATGTTCCGGGGCATGGCCGACGACCTTCCCCTGGATGTCTGGCTCAATGAACATATTTTCCCGGCCGAGGCCGCCCAGGTGAACCCGGAGTCCGTGGCCCAATGGGCCGCCCATGCCGCCCGGGAAATGCTTCTGGGGGGGATCACCACCTGTTGCGACGGCTATTTTCACCAGCGGGAAACCGCCCTGGCCCTGGCCAATGAAGGGATACGGGTGGTGGCGGGCCAGGGGGTGATTGATTTTCCCGCCCCGGGAGTGCCCGATCCCAAAGAAAACCTGGCCCATGCCGTGGAGACCGTGTCTGCCCTGGCCGGAGCCTCACCGCTTATCCATCCCTCCATCTTTTGCCATTCCCCTTACACCTGCGGCTCCGAAACCCTGGTCCGGGCCAAGGACGCCGCCCGGAAGGCCGGGGTCCTTTTCCAGATCCACGTGGCCGAAACCCGGGGCGAAGCCGACCTCATCCCCCAGCTGAAAGGGCGTTCCATTGTCACCTACCTGGATGATCTCGGCATTTTAGACGGCGATACCCTCCTGGTCCACGGCGTATGGATTTCCGATGCCAACATCGAAACCATTGCCCAGCGCGGCTGCGGCCTGGCCCACTGCCCGGAATCCAACATGAAGCTCGCCTCGGGCATCGCCCCGGTCCCCCGGATGCTGGCCGCGGGAGTCCCCGTGGGACTGGGCACCGACGGCGCCGCCTCCAACAACGACCTGGACATCTTCTCCGAAATGGACACCGCTGCCAAACTCCACAAGGTGGCCACTTTGGATCCCTGCGCCCTCCCGGCCAAAACCGCCCTGGAAATGGCCACATCCATGGGTGCCAAAGCCATCGGCCTGGAAAA
>JAKSBM010000427.1 GCA_022361135.1 Desulfobacterales bacterium
GAGATGGGAATCCGGTCCCGGATCATTTCCCACACCGAGTCATGGTAGCGGGTGGAGCGTCCCAGATCCCCCTTCAGCACGTTGCCCAGCCAGGAAACATAGGATTCCAGGATGGGCTTGTCAAAGCCGTAGTAGGCCTTGAGTTTCTCTATCTGTTCCTGGGACAGGGGTTGTCCCGAATCGACGCCTGCCCGGGAGGAGGGCGAACCTCCCCCCTGGCCCATCTGCAATGCCCGGGTCTCGGCGATGATCCGCTCAATGGGGCCGCCGGGAACAAACCGGGTAATGGTAAAGACCATGACGGTGATCCCGATGAAGGTCGGGATCACCAGCAGCAGTCGTCTGATGAAGTATGCGGTCATGACATGATTTCGTATACCGATTCAAGGGCGGCATCGAGGTTTTCGGGCTTGGTGCCGCCGGCCTGGGCCATGTCTGGCCGTCCACCGCCGCCGCCGCCCACAATACCGGCCGCTTTTTTCACAATGTCACCGGCCTTGACCTGCCCGGTGAGATCCTTGGTAACAACGGCAATGAGCAATGCCTTGCCGTTGGACTCGGCCCCCAGCAGCAGAACGCCGGAGCCCAGTTTATTCTTGAATTTGTCGGCCAGATCCCGGAGCTGGGAGGGATTTTCGATTTCCACCCGCTTGGCCAGGACCTTGATTCCGTTGATTTCCTTGATGGCGCTGTCAATGTCGTCCACGGATTTGGAGGCAATCTTGGCCTTGAGGGAGGCCAGCTCCTTTTCCAGGTTTTTCTTTTCCTTGACCAGGGCATCCACCTTTTCGGTGAGGTTATCGGCATTGGCCTTCACCAACCCTGCAGTGCATTCCACAACGGCCTGATAGCCGTGGACGGCATCCACAGCAGCCTGGCCCGTGGCCGCTTCAATACGGCGGACACCGGAAGCGATTCCTGCTTCGGAGAGGATCTTGAAGAACCCCACGTCGCCGGAACGTTGGGTGTGGGTTCCCCCGCAGAGTTCCTTGGAGAAATCCCCCTGGGAAACCACCCGGACCGTATCCCCGTATTTTTCCTCGAACAGGGCAGTAGCACCGGCCTTTACGGCGTCGTCCATGGACATTTCCAGGGTATCCACTTGGTAGTTGCCCCGGATTCTCAGGTTGACTTCGTTTTCAATGTCAGCCAGTTCCTGGGCCGTGATGGCGGAAAAATGGGTGAAGTCGAAACGCAGCCGGTTGTGGGTGACCAGGGAACCACTCTGCTTCACATGGTCGCCCAGGACTTTACGCAGGGCGGAGTGCAGAATGTGGGTGGCGGTGTGGTTCACGGCCGTGGCCTGGCGTTTTTCCCCATCCACTTTCAGGATCAGGGTATCGCCCTTGGCGCATTCCCCGGAAACCACCCTGCCCTTGTGGATGACAATGCCCGAGGGATCCTTGACCGTGTCGGCAATTTCAATTTTGCAATTGCCGTTTTCCATGGATCCGCAATCCCCGGCCTGTCCGCCGGATTCGGCATAGAAAACCGTTTCCTGGGTGACAATCTCCACATCGTCACCGGCAACGGCCCTATCCAATTCCTTGTCGTCCCGGACCAGGATCAGGGCATTGGATTCCATTTCCAGGGCATCGTACCCTTTAAACGGCGTCTTCACCCCCTGGGAGGTCAGGGATTTATAGGCTTCGCCCACGCCGGCGAATTTTTTCTTGGACCTGGAGCGGGCCTTCTGCTCGGCCATGGCCGCATCAAAGCCGTCCATGTCCAGCTCAATGTCGGTTTCCTTGAGGTGGTCCACAATGATGTCCACGGGAAAACCAAAGGTATCGTAAAGCTTGAAGATCACATCACCGGGAATGATTTTTTCATCCAGCTTTTCCACATCGGCGATGGTGGCTTCCAAGAGTTTCATACCGGTTCCCAGGGTTTCCAGGAACTTTTCCTCTTCGTTGTTCACCACGTTGAGGATGAATGCTGCGGAATCCTTGAGCTCGGGATAGGCTTCGTCCATGATCTGGAAGACCACCTTCACGGTTTCGTTAAGGAAAGGCTTCTTCAAACCGATGGAACGCCCGTAGCGGATGGCCCGGCGCATGATCCGACGCAGGACATAGCCCCGGCCTTCGTTGGAGGGCAACACCCCGTCGGAGATGAGGAAGGCCGCAGACCGGGAATGGTCGGCAATGACCTTCATGGCCACTTCCACCTGGTCGGATTCCCCACGCTTCTTACCGGAGAGCTCGCCCACCTTATCCATGATGGGGGTGAACAGATCGGTGTCAAAGTTGGTGGGAACCCCCTGGAGGACGGAGATGATCCGTTCCAGGCCCATGCCCGTATCAATGGAAGGCTTGGGCAGGGGCGTCATGGTTCCGTCTTCCGAACGCTCGAACTGCATGAAGACCAGATTCCACAGCTCCAGCCAGCGGTCGCAGTCACAGCCCACGGCGCAGTGGGGATCGTCGCAGCCGAATTCCGGGCCCCGGTCGATGTGGATTTCGGAACAGGGGCCGCAGGGGCCGGTGTCGCCCATGGCCCAGAAGTTATCTTCCTCGCCCAGGCGGCAGATGCGGGCTTCGGGGATGCCCATTTTATCCTTCCAGATATCGTAGGCCTCATCGTCATCCTTATATACGGAGACGTGGAGCTTTTCCGCATCAAATCCATATCCGTTGGTCAAAAGGTCCCAGGCAAATTCAATGGCCTGTTCCTTGAAATAATCCCCAAAGGAAAAGTTACCCAGCATTTCAAAGAAGGTGTGATGGCGGGCGGTGTATCCCACGTTTTCCAGGTCGTTGTGCTTGCCCCCGGCCCGGACACACTTCTGGGAGGTGACCGCCGTGGAATAATCCCGCTTTTCGTCTCCGGTGAAAACCCGTTTAAACTGAACCATGCCCGCATTGACAAAAAGCAGGGTTGGATCGTCCTGGGGAACCAGGGAAGAAGAACGAACGTGTTGGTGATTGTGTTTATTAAAATAGTCCAGGAAAATTTTCCGGGCTTCATTACCTTTCATATATCCTACTCCTCACGTCCCGTTGGGGATTAAGCATTCTCAACTTCAGGGGTGGCCTCGGCGTTGCCGATGCCCAACTCAGCTCTGACCTTAAGTTCAATCTTTTCAAAAATATCCGGGTTGGTGGTCAGGAAGGCCTTGACGTTTTCACGGCCCTGCCCGATACGCTCCCCTTCAAAAGAGTACCAGGATCCGCTCTTATCCACAATATCAAGTGTGACGGCCATGTCCAGGAGATCGCCGGTGCGGGAAATACCTTCTCCGTACATGATGTCGAACTCAACGGTTTTAAACGGGGGGGCCAATTTGTTCTTTACCACCTTGACCCGGGTCCGGGAACCGATGATATCCTGGCCGTCCTTGATGGCGGCGGCCTTACGGATTTCCAGACGCTGGGAGGCGTAGAATTTCAAAGCATTACCACCGGTGGTGGTTTCGGGGTTGCCGTAGACCACACCGATCTTCATACGGATCTGGTTGATGAAGATGATGGTGGTATTGGTCTTGCCGATGGTGGCGGTGAGTTTTCTCAGGGCCTGGGACATGAGCCGGGCCTGGAGCCCCATGTGGGAATCGCCCATTTCACCTTCGATTTCAGACCGGGGAACCAATGCAGCCACCGAGTCCACAACCAGGATGTCAATGCCGCCGGAACGGATGAGCATGTCTGCGATTTCCAGGGCCTGCTCACCGGTGTCGGGCTGGGAGACCAGCAGCTCATCGCAATTGACCCCCAGTTTTTTCGCATAGGAGACATCCAGGGCATGCTCGGCATCGATGAAGGCGGCGATTCCGCCACTTTTCTGGGCCTCGGCCACGGCATGGAGGGTCAATGTGGTTTTACCGGAGGATTCCGGGCCATAGATTTCAATGACACGGCCCCGGGGATATCCGCCCACACCCAACGCCTTGTCCAACGCCAGGGAACCGGACCGGACAATGGGCACCTCTTCCACGGTGCGGCTGCCCAACTTCATGATGGAACCCTTGCCGAACTGACGTTCGATCTGGCCCATGGCCGTTTGTATCGCTTTTTCCTTTTCTTTACTCATCTCCATATCCTAAATCTCCTATCTCAAACCCCAAAGGTATAAACATTTCACAACTAATGCGGCCATAAGACCGGCCATAATATCGTCCAGAACGATGCCTGCGCCACCGGAGTAGCCTTCAAAATAACGGACCGGCCCCGGTTTCAGAATGTCAAAACAGCGGAAGGCGGCAAAGCCGGCAACCAAGGTGGAAATCCCCACCGGCACCAGGGCCATGGCCACGCAGTATCCCACCATTTCGTCGATCACCACGGATCCGGGATCTTTTTTTTCCATGAGGGTGGCGGCCCGGTCCGCAACATAAACCGACAACAGAATAAATCCGGTGAGCAAAAATCCAGCCCAGACGGGCCCAACCACGGAAAGGCCCCAAATCAAAGGCAATGCCGAAAGGGTCCCAAAGGTTCCCGGGGCCACGGGGATCCGGCCCAGGCCGAATCCGGTTGCAATAAAAAGTACGAGTTTCTCATCCCAGCGTGCATGGTGCGGCATGGTGTGTGACATCCTTTTTTCTATAATCTGCCCCTCCCCCTGTCAAGGGGATTCAATCAGGCATTCAACTCAGCTTCCACCTCACGGAACACGGCCATCAAGGGCATATCCTTGGCCAGTGCAATGGCTTTGCAAGCTTCATATTCCGGCACCAGACGGGCATGGCCCGCCGGATCCACAATACGTTTCACCGCCACCTCCCCCAAACGGGTATCCCTCTTCTCCAGACTCCGGTCCAGGACCAGGCGATCCCAGCAGGAATACCGCACCCCAATGGCCGAGGTCTGGGAAAGGATCAGGGAAGACATATTTTCCAGATCCTCCGGACGACAAAGTACGGTCAGGCAGGTGGCGGGCCGATTCTTTTTCATCTGGATGGGGGAGAAGGTCACATCCAGGGCACCGGCGTCCAGGAGAACCTCCATGACAAAGCCCAGGATTTCCGGACTCATGTCATCCACATGGGTCTTGATCTCCATGATTTGGTCCCGTTTCAACCCGACCGTCTCCGGGGGTTTTCCCCCTTCGGCGCCACGGCCCAGAACCACCCGGAGGAGATTGGGGCTTGAGCCGCCGGTGTCCCTCTTTCCGGAACCATAGCCGATTTTCGCCACTTCCATTTCAGGCATGGGGCCGAAGGACTCGGCCAGGGTGGCCACCAGGGCCGCCCCGGTGGGGGTGACAATTTCAGTCTTGGCATCGGATGAGGTCACGGGAATTCCCTCCAATACGGCCAGGGTGGCGGGCACGGGTACGGGAATTTTTCCATGGGCACATTCCACAAAACCGGAACCCAGGGGCACCTTGGTGGCGGCAACCCGGGTGATGCCCAGTTTTTCAATGCAGATGAAGGTACCGATGATGTCCACCATGGAATCAATGGCCCCCACCTCGTGGAAATGGACCGATTCAATGTCCTTGCCGTGGATGTGGGCCTCGGCCCGGGCAATGCGTTCAAAGGCTTCCAGACTCTTGGCCTTTACAAAATCCGACAATTCCGACCCCTGAATGATGGCCTTGATATCGGTGTAATGGCGATGACTTTTGTCATCGGTAACATCCACAAAAAGGTTCACCGCCCGCAGATGCTGGGGGAAAACAATTTCGGTTCTCAGGGTAAATCCCTTGAACAAGGGTCTCAGCTGGTCCTGGAGCCACTTCACATCAACCCCCAGGTCCACCAGCGCCCCCAGGGTCATGTCTCCGCTGATGCCGGAGACCAGATCCAAAAATAAAATCATTCTACTTGCTCTCTCCTGCTGCATGGAGCTTAAGGATTTCCAGCACCAAACGGGCTGTGTTTTCCATGTCGGAAATCTTGATGGATTCCTTCAGGGTATGGACATCGGTCATGCCCGTCCCCAGGACACCGGCCATGATTCCCTTGCCAAAAAAGACATTGGCATCGGCGCCGCCGCCAATGGTCTTGCTGGCCAGTTCATAGCCCAGATTACCCGCAGCCTTCCGGGCCAGGATCACGGTGGTGTGATCTTCGGGAATATTGGTGTTGGAAAAATCCTCTTCCACAATGACCTCGGCCCGGGGCAGATCACCGTCCCCCCGCAGTTCCGCCATGGCGGCTTCCACGGTGTCCACGATATTCTGTGTCACCTCGGCCAGCTTTTCCGGATTGTGGGAGCGGGCCTCTCCGTTGATCTCCACATATTCGGGAACAATGTTGGTGACCGCACCACCGGAAACCAGCCCCATGTTGCAGGTGGTCACCTCGTCCATGCGACCCAGTTCCAATTTGGACAGGGCACAGGCAGCGGCGTAAATGGCGTTCACCCCGTTTTCCGGAGCGGCACCAGCATGGGCGGCCTTGCCGTAAACCTTGATGTCGATCTTATTGGCCGCAGGCGCCTTGGTCACAATGCCTTCGGTGTCCGTGGAATCCAGGATATAACCGAACTTGGACGCCATCATGGAAAAGTCAAAATGCTTGGCACCTAACAGGCCCATTTCCTCGGCCACGGTGAACACCAATTCCACCGGGGGACAGGGCAAATCATTTTCCTGGATAACCCGGAGCACCTCGATAATGATAGCCAGGGCCGACTTATCGTCGGATCCCAGGATGGTGGTCCCGTCGCTGCGGAACACCCCGTCCTCAAAAATAACCTTCACCCCTTTGCCCGGAACCACCGTA
>JAKSBM010000433.1 GCA_022361135.1 Desulfobacterales bacterium
ATCCAGGAAGTGGAGAGGGCGATCAGGATAAGGCCTGCTCCGGTGAGAACACCGCCGATGACCGCCGTGAACTTCGGACTGGTCCTGTCCTGGACCCTGCCGGCAAAAATCATGGCAAAGGCAAATACCAGGCAGCAGACGGCATAGGGATCGTTGAGGGAGGCAAGGCTCCAGTCGTACCGGCCGTCACCGGCCACGATGGATTCCTTGATGGCCATTTTGAAAATACTCCAGGTGTATAAAATGCCCAGGGCCAGGTTGATCCCCAGGCCGGCGAAGGTCACCTGCCATCCTTTATTTTTAATCTCCGACATTCTGCCCTCCTTTTTCCATGGGTAAAAACAAAACCGTGCTGTTACGCCTGGATAAAAGAGCAAATGCCATGCCGACGACGACCAGACAAAGCTAAATCATTGAATTTATACACAATTAAACTGTTTTCAAAAATTCAATAAACGGACAGACCGTCACAACAAAAGTTGTGGGCAGGGGAAGGGAAGGGAGAAAAATCTTGTATCCCCGGGGAAAAGAAGGTGGATACAACAAAAATTGTGATTACAACAAAGGTTGTGACGGGATGGAGCAGGGGATTTCCAGGTCAGGCCGGATCCCCCTCTTCCCGGCGGAGTTTCTGGAGACGTTTACTCAGGGCCTGCTGGGAAATCCCCAGAATCCGGGCTGCGGCGGATTGGTTTCCCCCGGTCCGGGCCATGGCCTTTTCCACCAGCTCCCGGGAGGCCTGTTTCAGGGTGGGAAGCCGGGAATCATGGGAGTCATTATCCGGGGAATTCTCCCCGGTTTCCCCCACCAACCCCTTGAAAAGGGTGGCCACCATGGGGCCTCGGCTGTGGCGGGAAACGGCATCGTGGACCATGGACTTCAACTCCCGGATATTCCCCTTGAAGGGATAGGATTCCAGGGCTTCGATGAGGTCCTTGGGCACATCGGGGACGGGCTTGTCCAATTCGTCGGCGGCCTGGCAGACAAAACGATCCACCAGGAGGGGAAGGTCCACCAATCGCTCCCGCAGGGGGGGAAGGGTCAGGGTGTGGGTGGAGAGGCGATAGATGAGATCCTTGCGGAACTTTCCCGCCTTTTCCAGGGCCCAAAGGTCCTGGTTGGTGGAGGCGATGATCCGGGCATCGGATTTGAGCATCCGGTCCGATCCCAATTGGCGGTACTCCCCCTCTTGAAGGAGGCGGAGGAGTTTCACCTGGGAGGAAAGGGCCAGATCCCCGATTTCATCCAACAACAGGGTACCGCCGGCGGCCTGTTCAATGAGGCCGGTGCGATCCTTGTCCGCCCCGGTGAAGGCGCCGGAGACATGGCCAAAGAGGGTATCGGAAAAGACATTGTCATCCAGGCCGGCCACATTGACCTCCACCAATTTCCCGTCCCGGGCGCTGAGCTCGTGGATGCAGCGGCCGATGAGCTCCTTGCCCACCCCGGTTTCCCCAAAGATGAGCACGGGCCGGGAAGACGGGGCAATGGCCTCCACATAGTGGAAGATGGAATGCATCTGGCTGTCCTGGGTGATGATCCGCTTAAAGGCCCGGGGATTCTTCACCTGGGAAAAGAGCTCCCGGGGCAACTCGGGCTCGACCCCGGACATGTCCAACCCATGGGCAATGGCCTTTTTCACCGCATCCAGGAGGCGCTGGCTTTCTATGGGTTTGACCATGTAATCCATGGCTCCGATCTTCATGCACCTCACCGCCGTGTCCACCTCAATGCGTCCGGTGAGTACCAGAACGGGAATCCTCGGCCAGGTTTTACGAATAATGCGCAACAGCCGCCCCCCGTTGATGTGGGGCATGTTAAGGTCCAGGATGATGAGACTGGGGATCTGCCGCTCCATGGATCGGATCACATCCCGGGAATCGGAAAGGGTGATGATCTGCTCATATCCGGCCATGCGCAGACAGGTGTCCACGGCCATGAGGATTTCAGGTTCGTCATCCACCACAAGGATGGGGCGGTCATTGGCAATGGAAGCAGTGTTCATGGTCTTAGATCCTGGAATTGAACGGGGTTAACTTTCCTTTCATATCCTAGTTGTGGGCCCGGGGCAAGAGGAGGCGGGCGGTAAATCCGCGACCGGGAAGGGATTCAAATTCCAGTCTTCCCCCATGGTCGTGGGCAATGCGCTGGGAAATGGAAAGCCCCAACCCGGTCCCCCCTTCGTCCCTGCGGGTGGTAAAAAACGGATCGGTGAGTTTTTCCAAATCCTCGGGCCGGGCCCCGGGGCCCTGGTCTGAAATTTCAATGATCAAGTTCCCCTCCACGGCCCGGGCCTGGACCGAGAGTGCCTGGCCCGGATTTTCCAGGGACTGGGCCGCATTGACCAGAAGATTGATCACCACCTGCTGGAGCTTTTGAAAATTCCCCTGGATGGCAGGTAAACCCGGCTCAATGACTACCTGGAGGTGATGGGTGGCCTTTTTCACAATGGAATGGGTGAGGTCCAGGGATTTTTTGACCAACTCCTCGGCATCCACGGTCTGGTCCAACCGGGACTCCGACGGCCGGGCAAAGTCCTTGAGTTCGGAAATGATCCCCCGGATCCGGGTGGAGGCATCCAGAATCCCGGCGAGCATGGGGCCCACCCGGTCCCGAAGGTCGGGCCAACCCATGTTGCAGATCCGGGCCCGGGGACGTTCTTCAAAGTGATCATCCAGCACGGGCATCACCGCCTCCCAGGCCTGTTTCAGGCTGGGGGCATTGAGCATGAGGGTGGTGGCGGGATTGTTCACCTCGTGGGCCACCCCGGCCACCAACACCCCCAGGGAAGCCATTTTGTCCGCCTGGATGAGTTGCCGCTCCCGCAGCCGGGAACGTTCCAGGGCAGCCAAACCGTGGCGTTTTTCCCGGGCCGCTTCCCAAATGATCACCCCGGAAAGGAGAAGGACCACCCCCATGATGCCCGAACAGGCCCAAACCAGGGTCTGGGTCACGGCCCGGATCTCGGAACGAACATCCTCCACATAGAGGCCGGTGCCGATGATCCAGCCCCAGGGGGCAAACCCCTTTACATAGGAAATTTTGGGCACCATTTCCATGTTTCCCCCCTGGTGGTGCCAGAGGTAATCCACAAACCCTTCCCCGCTCTTTTCAACGGTTTCCACCATGCGGACGAACATGAAATTCCCCTCGGGATCCCGGACCTTTTCAATGTTCTGTCCCACCAGATCCGGCCGGTGGGGATGCATGACCATGACCGGGGTTTTATCGTTGATCCAGACATAGCCCTTGGCCCCATCTCCGAACCGGAGGGATTCCAGATGGTCCACGGCCGCAGCCTGGGCCTGGGAAAGGGTAAGCCGCCCGGATTGAACCCGGGTTTCATAATAGGCCAGACTGCTCCAGGCCGCCTCGGTGAGGTGCTGGACCTCCCGGCGCTTACCCGCCATCATCTGTTCCTCCATCTTGGGTAAAACCAAGAGAAAGACGGCCAGGGTAAATAAAATCACGGTGAGGGCCACCGGAACGATGATCCGGACCGGCAAGGCCCGTAACAGGGATTGGGAACCAAAGGATATCACGTGGCATTCCCCCTTCGCATGGAAGATAAAACAAGGTGAATCTGTTCTCCTTTGATAGGACAACCACGGGGGGGACGTCAAGGGGAGGTCACCTAAAGACAAACCACCCCGGTCGGATGATGGCAGACGCCTCCACACCCGACCGGGGTGATGTTTTTCAATGTCCCCTGCCCCAAAGCCGGGGTGGACTCAGACCACGGGCCGGGGCAGCACATTGGCCCGCCGGGCAATCTCCGGCACCCGGTGCTCCCATTCAATGGCCATGAGGTGGACCCCGGCCACCCCTTCCATTTCCTTGAATTCCTCAATCTGTTCCAGGGCAATGGCAATCCCCTCCTCGGCC
>JAKSBM010000353.1 GCA_022361135.1 Desulfobacterales bacterium
CCAATACATGAAAAAAATCAAATAAAGGATGCCATGGAAACCCTGTTGGAAGTGAACAATATTGAAGTGGTCTACAACGACATCATCCAGGTGCTTCGCGGGGTCAGCCTCAATGTGCCCCAGGGGGGAATCGTTTCCCTCCTGGGGACCAACGGGGCCGGTAAAACAACCACCCTGAGGGCCATCTCCGGTTTGCTCAAGCCGGAAAACGGGGCCATTAAGGAAGGGAGAATCCAATTCGACGGCCATGACACCACCCAGCTTCTGGGCACGGACCTGGTCCGGCGGGGGGCGGTGATGGTGCCGGAAGGACGCCGGGTGTTCAAGCACCTCACCGTCAATGAAAACATTGTGGTGGGTTCCATCAGCCGTAAGGATTCCAATGCGGCCATCAAAAAAGATCTGGAACTCATGTACAGCCATTTTCCCAGGCTGTCCAAGGTCACCCACCGCATGGCCGGCTACAGCTCCGGGGGGGAACAACAGATGATCGCCATTGCCCGGGCCCTCATGGCCGCACCCAAGATGCTCATGCTGGATGAACCCTCCCTGGGCCTGGCCCCTCTCCTGGTCCAGGAAATCTTTGAAAACATCCGCCGCATCAACCGGGAGTTGGAAACCACCATCCTGGTGGTGGAACAGAACGCCCGGGTGGCGCTGAATATCTCCGACTACGCCTATATCATGGAATCGGGAAAAATCGTCCTTGAAGGCCCCTCCCAAAGCCTCCAGGACAACCCCGACGTCAAGGAATTCTACATGGGCATCACCAAGGGCGGAGGCAGAAAATCATTTAAAAACATCAAATCCTATAAACGCCGGAAGCGCTGGATGTAACCAACTCGGAAGGAGCGGATCATGAAAATACTGGTGGGCTATAATGGTGGAGAATCGGGAAAAAAAGCCCTGGCCATGGCCAGGGACATGGCGGGCTTTTACTCGGCCTATGTATACGTGGTCACCTCCATGGGAGGGGGCAGAAAGGAAAGTGCCCAGGAAATCCAGCGGGCGGAGCAGGGACTGGGCTATGCCCGGGACCTCATGGAGTACGCCGGCATTTCATGCGACTGCCACCAGAGCGCCCGGGGCCTTTCCCCGGGGGAGGATCTGGTGCAATTTGCCCGGGAAAACCATGTGGACCATATTTTCCTGGGCATTAAAAAGAAGTCCAAGGTCCAAAAGGCCATCCTGGGGTCCACCGCCCGCCACGTCATCCTCAACGCGCCCTGCCCGGTGACCACCACCCGGTTCGATGCCGACCAGGTCACCACCGAAGATATCCTCCGGGACAAACGCATCCTGGTGGTGGACGACGAAGCCGATATTCTGGAAACCATTGAAGAGCTCATGGACATGTGCTCCTTGGAAACCGTGGACTCCTTTGAAGCGGCCCGGAAACGCATTCGCGAAGTTCATTACGATCTGGCGATCCTGGACATCATGGGGGTGAATGGCTACAAAATCCTGGAACTGGCCCGGGAACGGAAAATCCCCGCCCTCATGCTCACGGCCCATGCCATGAGCCCGGACAATCTCAAGGAATCCATTGTCAAGGGAGCAGACGCCTATATTCCCAAGGATGAACTGGCCAACCTTTCCGACCATGCCGCCGATGTGATCCGGGCCCGGATCCTGGGGGAAGAAGGTGACGGGGCCTGGTTTTCCAAATTAAAGCCCTTTTTCGACAGGGCATTTGGCAAGGGATGGCGGGACAAGGACCGGCAATTCTGGAACTCCTTTGACGATAAATATGGAAAATAGGAGGGATATTTCACGACAACACGCCATGAAAGAAGGGAAAAACCGGCCGTTCCCGACAATTCCCCGCCCCGGCCCAGGGAAATTGCCCGGGAATGTCCAGGCGAATTTTTGGGCCTTTAACAAAAGAATCATTGATCAATAAAAGCCTTGAATGCTACATTTTACTTAATATCACTTATTATCCAGCATTATCCTTGGAGGCTTAGATGAACCACCAACGGGTCAAATCCGCCCTTATATTCGTCGTTGTCCTTTGCCTGTCCCTGGCCGGTTGTGCCTCGGATCAGGAAAAATCGAAAAAATTCATCCAGGAAGGCCAGGCCTACCTGGACAGCGGGGAATACAACAAAGCGGTGATCCAACTCCAAAACGCCGTGGAATTGACCCCCCAGTCTCCTGAAGGATACGGCCTTCTGGCCAAGGCCTACCTCCAATTGGGGGATGCCCAGAAGGGCTTTCAAAACCTGCTGCGCCAGGAAACCCTCTCCCCCGACGACCATGACCTGGCCGCCCAGGTGGGCTCCTTTTACCTCCTGGCCCGCCAACCCGAAGAGGCCAAACGACGCATGGAAAAGGTCCTGGCCCAGGATCCCAAACATGCTCCCTCCCTTTTCCTCAAGGCCGGTCTCATGACCCAGGCCCGGGAACGGCTGGACCTGGAAACCCTGGAGCGCATCAGCAAAATCTACCAGGATATCCTTGACATTGACCCGGCCCAAACCCGGGCCCACCTGGCCCTGGCCCGGGCCAAGGCCAGCCTGGGGGATTTTGACACGGCCGAAATCCATTTGAAAAAGGCCCTGGAACTGGAGCCGGACAATAACGTCAATTACCAGACCCTCTTTAATTTTTACCGGGCCCGGAAGGACATTAAGGCGGCGGAACAGGTCATTGCCGACCTCATCGACCGCAAACCCATGGAAGCCGATCCCCACATCATCATGGGGAATTACCATTTCAGCCGTCGGGATTATGAAAAGGCCCGGACCGAATACCGCATTGCCCTGGAAAAGGATTCCAACAACCTCACCCCCTATATGAAGTTGGCCCAGGTGGCCGATTTCATGGGGGAATACCCCGAGGCAGAGCAGCTTCTGGAAAAGGCCGTCTCCCTGAATCCGGAGAATTTCGCCGTCCAGACCACCCTGGCGGAATTCTATTTTTCCCGGGGCCGCCAGGAGCAATCCCAGGCCATCCTGGATAAAATCATGACCCAGCGGCCGGATTTCCTCCCGGCCAAAGTCCTCCAGGGCAAACTCATGGCCAGAAACAACCGGCTGGACGAAGCCATTGATATCTTCCGCACCCTGGTCCAGGAGGAACCCAACTCCCCCAACTTTAACTTCCTTTTGGGCAAGGCCCTGGCCCAGAACGGAGAAGTGGCCCAGGCCAACTCCGCCATCACCAAGGCCATTGAACTCAACCCCACCTTCATCCCCGCCCGGATACTCCTGGCCCGGAATCAATTTAAATCCGGAGATTTTTTCCTGGCGGAAACCCATATCAACCGCATCCTTGATCTCCAGCCCAAGCATTATCCCGCCAATATCCTGCTGGGGAATATCCGCATGGCCTCCAAGGAATTCAACCAGGCCAGGAAAATCTTCACCCAGCTCATCCAGGCCAACCCCAATAATCCTTTGGCCTATTACCGGTTGGGCATTGTGGATCGCATCGAGAGACAATTTCCCGCAGCCGAAGATCGATTCCAGATGGCCCTGGATCTGAATCCCAATCTCATGGACGTCTTCACCTCCCTGGTGGAATTATTCATGGTCCAGAAAAAATTCGACCAGGCCATTGCGGCATGCGACCGTCAATTGGCCCGGACCGACAAGGCCCCCGTTGTGGAAGCCGTGGCCCTGAACCTCAAGGGCAACGTCCACCATGTCACCGGAAAGACCGCCCAGGCCACGGAGGCATTCCAGGCCTCCATCCAGGCCAACCCCAAATTCATTCCCCCCTACCGTGCCCTGGCCCGGATTCTCATGGCCAAGGGGGAGTCGGCCCAGGCCATAGCCACCTATGAAGCCCTGAGCCGGCATGCGCCCAAACTGGCTGCCCCCCACAGCCTCATCGGCACCATCTACGAGCAGCAAAAACAATTGGAAAAGGCGGAAACCTATTATAAAAAAGCCCTGGAACTGGACACCAACCATGTGCCGGCTCTGAACAATCTGGCCTATATTTACGCCAGCCAGAACCGGAACCTGGACCAGGCTTTGGACCTGGCCCGCCGGGCCCGGAAAAATGCCGGGGAAAACCCCGCCATCATGGATACCCTGGGCTGGGTCTATTACCAAAAAGCCCTCTATGATTCCGCCATCCAGGAATTTGAGGCCTGTATCCGCAAATCCCCAAAAAATCCGATTTTCCACTACCACCTGGGGCTGGCCTTCAACAAATTGGGACGCATGGAAAAAAGCCGGGCCGCCCTGAAGCGGGCCCTGGAACTCAACCCGGATTTCCCCGGGGCCCAGGAAGCCCGCACCCTATTGAACCCGAACTGATATAAACCTATCCCCCGGGCGGAATCCTCCGCCCGGGAATAATGCCCTTCCCAAACACAATTTTATCCCCCCCATAATCAATTCCCAATGGAAATCAAGGATACTCTCCCTGAAATTAAACAGGTATCAACCATTCCTTTTGATTCAGGAGAACAGGAGTTCCTTCCATGCCCCTTACGTCTCTGAAACCGGCATTCACCCCGGAAACAGCCCCATGGGATTTTTCCGAATTGGGCCCCATTCTGGGCCTTTCCCACACATCGCCGGACCAATTTCTCAACCGCCTTCCCTTTTCCCCCCGGGACGTCACCGCCGGGGCTGAACATGAATTCCAGACCGCGGTCAAAGGGCCCAACGCCCACCTGGATCTGGTCCAAACCATCAAATCCTCCAATTATTATCGCAATCTCATCCGTCGGGCCCGGTCCGGGGATTTCTCCCAACAACAGGTGGGGGAGTTGGAACGCTTCCTGACACAGGGAGAGGGGCGGGCCTGGAGCAATTCATGGGTGCGATTCCCCGAGCAGGCCCTGGGCACCTATGCCCGCCACATTTTCCGATCCGATCTAAAATCCAACAAGGCCGATCCCACCTCCCCGGACCGGGAGGACCACCACCGTTTCCACATTTCCCACCAGGGGGAAAATTTCATTCGGGTGCCCGTGAGCTACCTTCTCAAACTGGCCCTGGCCGATTTCATCGGCTCCCAGACCCATCTCCATCCCCTGATCCGCATCACCGGAGAGCGGATGATGACCTGTTTTCTCAACGACAACTCCTCCCCGGAAATCCTTTCCTTCCATCCGGTGCGCTCGGGCAGCGGCACCGGCATCGGCCGGGACCTGGCCCTGGAGACCCTGATCCGCTATCTCTTTTCCCAGCTCCTCCTCCTCTATGCCCAGGATAAATTCCAGCTTTCGGCCCTGGGCCAGGAGGTCAAACTCTTTTTTTCAGCCACGCCCCCCCAGATCCAGGAGGAACTCAACCGCCTCATTTCCGACTCCTTTTACCGGGAGCTTTTCATGAGTCCCTGCCTTTCCGGCTGGAGCCGGGGGGAGGTCAAACAGGATTACATGAAACGCTGCCACAAGGTCCTGTCCCGGAGCAAACTCAACACCCTGTCCAAACTCAGGGAGGCCGGGATCATCACCTCCAACCTGGTGGTCATGCCCTCCACCTCATCCACCAGCCTCTCCAACAACGGGACCCACATCAGCCTGGGCAGTAAAAAATTATCCGCCCTGCTCAAGGATCCGGCATCGGGATTCACCCCGGACCATGAAAAACAGCTGGGGGATCTGGTCATCAAAATCGCCGAACATTTCATCGGCCTTTTCCCCGGCACCTACAGCGCCTCCCCCACCCGGCTGGGATTCCATGATTTCCACCCGGAGAAGGTATTGGGGTTCCTTCCCCATGAACTGGACTTCACCCACCTGCGCATGATCTGGCGACGGTGGAAGGGGAAGGCCGACCTCAACATCCTGGGCCGGCCCGTCACCCCCTTTGGCCCCCTGTGGCTGGATTCCCTTCTCTCCCGGCTCTTCCGCCTCAAGGGGGATTTTGTCCCCGACTACCGGCCCATTGATTATCTGGTGGCCCTCATGGGAGCCCACCAAAGCCCCGGCCTGGACGGCACCCCGGGCAATAGTCGCCGCCTGCTGGCCGACCTGGCCCAGATGGGGGTCTTTGACACCCGCATGTCCCTCTACCAACCCATTAAAATCCGCAAATATCAAACCATGGGCTTTTCCGGATTTGAACACCGCTATTACAGCATCTTTGAAAATATCAACTCGGACATGGGCGGGGCCGCCGACCTCCAGACCCTGATCACGGCCCTGGCCGTCCAATGGGCCCTCAAGGGCGAGGTCACCCACGGGGACATCCCCGACACCCCGGATGTGGAAAGCGAACGGCGGCAGATTTTTTTTGCCGCCAGCATCGACCTGCCCACCTTTTACGTGAAAACCCGAACCAAAAACCAATTGTTACTCACCCTGGTCAAGGGGGTGAAATCAACCCGGTCCAGCCGGAGATATCCCGGTTACACCCGGGTGAAAACCCGGGAATACAAAGCAGCACTGCTCCGCTGCCTCCAAACGGAAGGCGCCGCCCTCACCGAAGCCTTCCGCATGGGGGGCATGCTTTCGGACCTGGAAATCCGTTTGAAATCCCCCAGGGTGTTCTCCGCTTCAGGGCGGCTGGTCCAGGGCATTCTCAAGGATGAGAAAAATCCCCGTCCCATGGACCATTCCTCCACCCATTTCAATGGCCGGGCCGAAGACTACTACATGGAATCCCTGCGGCGAAAACAGATGAAGGAGGCCTATAAAATGCTCCATGCCGCCTTCCAACGGCTGGATCTCTGGGCCGGATACCGGGATGCCGTATTCAAACAGGCCCTTGAAAGTATCCTGGGCCAGGGCAGTCCCCAGGCCTTTCTCAAGGAAACGGAACAGGCATTCCTGGACCAGGAACTCACCCCGACCCAACTCACCCGGCTCATGAATCTCATCATCCTCCACGTCAACAAGGAGACCAAGAACTTTGAAAAACGTCAGCACCATTCCCCATCAATACATTGACCGCCCCACGGGCCATGTCCACACCGAAGAGCTCTTCCGGGACGGCCTGGTGGGCCTCCTCTATGGCCGGGTGCGGGAACAGGCCCCCCTGCTCTTCCGCATGATGACCTCGGCCCGGGCGTCGTCGATTCTGGCCTTCCTCAACTACGACAATCCCCTGGACCATTCCCTGGCCGATCCGGTGCAATGGATGAAGACCCACCTGGGGGTGGATCCCCTGGAAATCCAGGGCGCCCCCCGGCTACTGGACAATCCACGGAAAATATTCCAGCGGAAAATCGACTACCCCCGATTTCGCCCCATGGCACCGGACCCGGACCAGGTCACGGCCTGTGCCGATGCCCGGGTGCTCACCGGCTCCTTTGCCCAGGACCACCCCCTCTTCATCAAGGAAAAATTTTTCACCCGGGAGGAATTGCTGGGCCTCCGGTGGGCCTCGGCCTTCAGCCAGGGGGATTTTGCCATTTTCCGCCTCACCCCGGACAAGTATCACTACGTGCACACCCCGGTGGCGGGCCGGGTGGTGGATATCTATGAGATCGAGGGTGCCTATCATTCCTGCAACCCCGGCGCCGTGGTCAGCCTGGCCCAGCCCTTTTCCAAGAACAAGCGAGGGGTGACCATCATCGACACCGACTGCCCGGAGGGGACTGGGGTCGGTCTGGTGGCCCACATA